>JAYTYG010000213.1:0-7959 GCA_043742585.1 Spartobacteria bacterium | reverse complement strand
GATCGAATTGCCCCTGACTGCCCACGGACGTCTGCTGGGCGCTGTTGTTCTCGTCAGCACGTACACCCGCTGCCTTGAGTCAGAAAATCAAACGTATCTTCATCCAGACAGACTAGTTCCTGTTGCAGAAAAGTCAGCGCGCTGTGCCCATTGAGTTCCTTCACCGCTTTACGCAAGGTCGGCCGTCCTGACCCCTTTTCTTCCCGGCCTTCGTCTCGGCTCACAAAGTCGCGGCCAGCAAAGTCCGCCACTTGATTTTGCCAAAGCGAGACGCGATCACCCGCCTCCACAGTCACGCCGCGCTCGGCATCCAGATCGACGATCAAACCCCGGTCATCTGCGCGTGCCTGGCCCGGCCAAAGCGTGAGGGCTGCAACAAAAGCCAAGTGCCAAAGGGTGGGTTGTTTCATAGGTAAACGTTTTGGAATCGCGTGTCTGTATGCGTCCTGGTTAATGGCCGATGCTGCTATTTCTTGTCGGCCGCGATAACCGGCGTGGGTTGTTTGGCCCGCCCGATTTGAAACCGGTGCCCGTTGTCGCGAGTGGCCTGGAAATAAAACCAGTCCTCTTTGCCTAATCGGACTATATCGCCATGGCTCAGCGTCCCTTTTGCAAACTCGGGAATGTTAATATTCAGCTTCCCGTTGTCCGTGAACGGCCGCTTCAGATCCTGCGTCGTGTAGGTTTTATAATACTCGCCGTTGTTGGAAAATCCTATACAGCCGATCAGCCTGTATGTTGCGCCGTCCTTGATCAAAACGCTTCCTTCTCCGATCGCCCCGGTCGCCACCGGCGTAGCTGACCAGTCTTTTAGATTCGTAGAGGTCACGTAAAATATAGCGTCCCCGCCCGACGTATAGAAAAGATAGTAAGTCCCGTTTTCGAGATAGATAAAAGGATCGTTGACCTTGCCTGTCTTGAGCACCGGGTTGCCTGGGTTCTTTGTCCAGTGCCGAAGATCTGTGGACGTGGCATAGCCAGTGGCCACGGGTTTATTCGCGCATTTCCCGGCATAATACATGTAATAGACGCCGTCTTTCAGCACCGGTTTGGCGGGTGCCTGTGGCCGTTCTTCATCCCATTCCCCGGCCTTGCCCTTGGGAATCGCCACGCCCTCGTAAGTCCACTTCAGGCCGTCCGGTGAAGTCGCGTAGTCGATCCTCGATTCCCCTTTTCCCCCGGCAAAGCCATTGGCTGCATCCTGCCAGGGGTTGGCGCTGGTGTAATACATATACCAGGTATCCCCGACTTTGATCACCGACGGATCCTTGGCCCAGTCATCATCCGGATCGATATAGACAGGAGTCGCATCCGCCACCCAGTCGGCTCCTGCAAGCTCTGCGGCGGTTGGTTCTGCGGCCCGGCCGGGCACTGCCCCCATGCTTAACAGTGCAATGCCACAAAGGCTGGTGATGGTTTTGATCAATGCAGTTTGCTTGACTCTGGCTATTCTCATTGTGCGCATTTTTCCTGGCTGCAGGAGGTTGCAGGCGCGCGAGTATCTGGCCTCCCAATAACCCGACAAGGCTTTTCTGTGGCTGTCTCCGGGCCCAAGGCTGACGCAGCTAAACTTTGCTATAATAGCGGGGCTCTTATATCCCAACGGGATTACGTCCTCCAGCCCAGGGTTGGCCCGCTGCGGGACTACCCTGGGGACTAAACCAGAGCGGATCGAACCGCAACGCGGTTCCGCCAAAGGCCGATCCCGGGCGCAACCCACGTTGGGGTTGGATTCTCTTTTTCGACGGTTCCCAGGGTAGCTCGTTCCTCGCAACCCTGGGCTGGAGGGCGTAACGCCTTTGGCGTAGCTGCCTTGCCTGCAGCAATTTATGGGAGAATCTGCGCTTTCCAATTGTCACGTTCGACGCGTAACCCCCGCCTCCGGCCTGCCCGCTGCCTCCTCAACCGCGCAGGCGCGCTCCCTCACTTTGCGGGGCGACCTTCACCGCGCACGCCTTGTAGGAGGGCTGCCGGGAATGCGGATCAAACGCCGGGAACGTGAGCTTGTTCACCTCCGCGTAATGCATCGGCAAGAACACCTGCCCAACTTGCACCGTGTTTGTCACAAACGCAGTCGCGGTAATCGTCGCGCGCCGGGAGGCAATAGTGACTATGCTGTTAGGCGCAATACCTAAACGCGTGGCGTCGATGGGATTAATTTCTATATAGACATCCGCAGGATATAGCTTCCGAAGGACGTCGGATTTCCCTGTCCGTGTCTGCGTATGCCATTGCGACGACGTCCCCCGGCCCGTCAGCAGCAGGAGCGGATATTCGGCATCGGGCGGCTCGGGATTTTTGCGGGGCAGATCGAATAGAAATTTGGCGCGACCGTCGGCATGATAATAACGGCCGTCTTCAAACAGTCGACGTTCCATAGGCGGCGGGTCGATGAGGCCGGGCGTAATTGGATCGATGCCTGTATCCGTGACAGTATCCGTGACAGTATCCGTGACAGATGCGGGCCAGGGCCACTGGATGCCGCCGCATTCGTCAATCATGCGGTAATCCTCGATGCCTGTAATATCGCAGGGTTGCCCGCGTGAAAGACGCTTTAAGATTTGAAAGACAGCTTCCGGCGATGACCATTCGCGGAACATCTCGCCGCAGCCCCAATAGAGCGCGATGAGTTTGAATATATTGAAGTCCGAGAGCGCCTCTTGCGGCGCGCGCGATACACGCTTCACCAAGCCGATCCGGCGCTCCGAGTTGATCAGCGTGCCGACTTTCTCGCCCCAGCCGGCTCCGGGCAAAAATAGGTCGGCGACCTGCGCGGTCTCGGTGGTGTGAAACATGTCCTGGACGACCAGGAAATCGAGCTTCTTGAGCGCGGCATTAAATCCATCCTGGTGGATCCAGGAATGAGCCGAGTTAGTCGCAATGACCCACAGTCCCTTGATTTTACCGGCCTCGATGTCCTCCACGATTTGGTCGTAAGCGCGGCTGTTCTGAGCTGGCACCGTGGCGGGATCGATCCGCAGGGTCTCGGAGACGTGGGCGCGATGCTGAGGATTTAGAAAGTCGAACCCGCCCAGCAGGCTGGTGACATTGGCAAAGAGCCGGGAACCCATCGCATTGCATTGGCCGGTGATGGAGTTGGCGCCTGTGCCGGGTCGGCCCATGTTACCGGTCATCAAGGCCAGGTTGATCACGGCCTGCGCAGTCCGGGTGGACTCGTGGCCTTGGTTGACGCCCATCGTCCACCAGAACGACACCCGTTTCCCGTCGGCGATGGACTGCGCAAACTTCCACAGCCGATCCACGCTGATCCCGGTCGCTGCGCTCACCCTGTCTGGCGTAAACTGGGTGACGAATCCGCTGAATTCCTCAAACCCGCTGGTATGCGCCGCTATATAGTCGAGGTCCACCCAATGACTGGCGATGAGGATGTTAGCTAACCCGTATAGCAATATAAGATCGCTCTTAGGTTGGATGTCATAATGTTGCGTGGCCGCCATCGCTGTCTCAGTGGCGCGCGGATCCACCACGATGATTTCCGGATGATGTCTATTGGCGAGCACCCTCTGCCACATAATCGGATGGGCGATGCAGAGATTCGAGCCGATGAGAATGATCACATCGGACTCCTCGAAATCTCGATAGCTATATGGCGGCGCATCGAACCCGAAGGATTGTTTATAGGCGACGGCAGATGTCGCCATGCATTGGCGGGTGTTACTGTCGCAATGGATAAAACCCATCCCGAATTTGAACAGCGCCCCGAGAAATGCCATCTCCTCGGTCACAATCTGGCCAGTGCTCAGAAACGCCACCGCCTCCGGGCCGTGCTGGCGTTTGATATCCTTGAACCGCTCGGAAAACAGCACCAGCGCTCGATCCCAGTCGATCGGCTCCAGCTCGCCGCTCTCGGCGTTGCGCAACATCGGCCGGGTCCCCCGGTCAGGCGCAGCCAAGGGCGTCAGCGCTTCCCATCCCTTTGGGCAGGCCATCCCCATGTTGACAGGATAATGCGTGTCCGCGCTGAGATTGATGGCTTGTCCGTCCTTGAGATGAATATTCAGCCCGCACCCGGTTGAGCAATAGCCGCAGACCATCGTGGTGGTGTCATCCGGGGTGAGTCGGGCGGGGACTTTACCCAGCCCGAACTGGCCGGGATGCAGCACTAAATCGTCAGTGTGCGGCCCGTCCCATTGGCGGATTAAAGAAGACAGCTTTCCAAGGATTTCTTTCATTAGGTAATTCCTCCTGGCATGCGCGGGGCGACAACCGCAGTGAAGTAGAAATAGCGTTCGAGGCTTTGCGTAATCAGCATCAGCAGGAAGGCGGCACTGGTCAGCAGCGGGCCTGTCCACCCATGCGCGCCCAGCGCCAGCAACGTGCAGGCCGCGCCTGCTAGGGAAAGGCCCGCCCAACCCCAGGCCAGCGGCCGGAGTTTGGTCCAGATCAAGTGCGCCGATCGGTGCTGGGGCGCGTCGACATCGGCGATGGCGGTGCGAAACTGTTCGGTTTCCCAGCCGCTCAGCGCGCAGCGCAGGCTGAGCGCGACCAGCAGCGCCCCTTGGATCAGCTCGGGGCGCGCGCTCGCTCCGAATTGGCCGCCCCAGCTTAAGACCGCAGCCGCACCGCTGGCACCGAGCAGGAGCAGAGTGCCGAAGAATTTAGGGGCGGTGAGTTCCTTCACCCAATATAGGCGTCGGGTATCTATATAGATCATCGCCGAGCAATAGATGCCAATCATGGCGAACACGCTTGTCAGCAACACCAGCGGCCTCGCCCAGGCGGCGGGATCGATCCAGAATTCGAGCTGCTGCAACAACGGCTGCGCCTTGCTGCCCAGCCATGCGCCCAGCGAACCCCATATACAGGCAACTGTGGTTGCGCCGCCCATCCCGGCCAGGAGTCCAAACGCCAATATCTCCCGGCTCATCCACGACGTCCGCAATCCGAGAAACGCCCGCCACGCGCCCATGGGCCGGCCGAGATGCAGCACGCTGACGGCGAGCCCGATGTTCAGTGCAATAAACGCACTCACTGCCACCGGACCTTGGATGGCCGTGAACGCGCTCCCGGCAAATCCCATCAAGACAGCGAGCGCGACAAAGAGACCGGCCCCGGCCTGGGTGAATACAAGCATGAAGATCAGCGGCAAATGCGCATGCTCAAGGCGCAATTGATGGACGTCGCTGGCCCGTGCGTTGGCTGGGATTACCTTCCTAGTCGTGTAAGCGGTGCTGGGGCGCGTATAGGCGGAGTCGAACGTATCCGGCAATAACTGGTCGCCAGTATGAATATCGGCGGTGAGCTGCGCCTTGTTGATGACCTGGATAGTGATCGCACCTGTCGGGCACGCCTGCACACAGGCGGGCGCTTCGTTGACCGCCAGCCGGTTATAGCACATGTCGCATTTGCGGACGATGCCCCGTTTCTTGGAATATTTAGGAACGTCGTATGGACATTTAAGCACGCAATACTGACAGCCAATGCATTGGTCATCGAGATGCCGCACAATTCCTGTCTCGGCATCTTTTTCATAAGCCTTCACCGGACACCCATTTAGACAGGCTGGATCCACGCAGTGATGGCAGGCCGTGGTGACGGTTTGCTGGTAAGCTGAGTCAGCTTCGCCCCCGTGAATAAATCCGACGTTGCGCCAGATCTCTTCGTCTTCCAAGCCATTGAGCGAATGACAGGCACTGACGCAGGCTTTACAGCCCGTACAGGCATCGAGGTCCACCCCAAACGCATATTGTTCACCGGGCGCAGGTTTGGTTAAGGGAATGAGATCCCTGTAATAACGCGATTGAGCGGGCAAATCGCCGCCGTGATGTTTGCTGGAAAACCGTTCGACTGCAGTGAGCTGTTGCTGCTCGTCCAGCAGCTCGTCGATCAGGGTTTTATGGGTGGAATCGCTCACGTTAGGTTCTCGGAGAATAGGGGATTGCTAGTCAGCGCCCAGCGCGGATGGCGCAGATCGTCAGGGTTTGATTCTCTGAATTTCCCTGCAATCGCAGGTCCTCATATATCCCAACGGGATTACGCCCTTCAGCCCAGGGTTGGTCCGCTGCGGGCCTACCCTGGGAACCAAAGCCTGACGAGATCGAACCGCAACGCGGTTCCGCCAAAGGACGATCCCGGGCGCAACCCACGTTGGGGTTGGATTCTCTTTTTCGACGGTTCCCAGGGTAGCTCGTGCCTCGCAACCCTGGGCTGGAGGGCTCAACGCCTTTGGCGTAGATGCTTTGCCGCCACCGCTTTATGGCAGGGTCTAGACTTTCCCACCGGCATTTTAGATGCGTAAGCCCTGACGCAAGGAGGTGTCGAATGCCCAAGAAATATATTGTCCGGCTGTCTGCTGAGGAACGTGAGGTTTGTCAGGAAGTCGTAAAACGGCGCAAGGGATCTTCGGGGAAAGTCACGCGAGCGCAGATTTGAAGGCCTTGTACCCAAAGATTAAGAATGGATGACGCACTAGTGCTTTGGTCACGCGAGCTTTGCTGGGTAGCCGTAGCTGCCTCCTAGGTTCCCTGCTTCCAATTCGTCCCCTTAAAGCACGCGTGACGGACCACTAGGCCAATGGCGTTGTAAATATTCGGTGATGCCGGCGGATGATACGGGGCAGCGATTTCGGTGATGCCAGCGTCAAACCTGTCGAAGCCCAAAGGGCGGCACTGCGATAGCCCAGGGCAAGCGAGGCTTTGCGAGCGCCGCCCTGGGGCATTGAATCAAGAACCGCAGAGGCCTGAAGGGCCGAGATAGAAACGCGCACCATCATTCCCGCCGCCAGACTTACCGAATCCCTGCATTAGTCGCGCCCCTTCATGGCTTTTACTGTGGAGAGGGCGGTTTTCCAGGGCTATCTTATGCCGCGCCGTTGGCGCTGGGAAACCGCAGCGAATGCGCAAGCAATCGGCAGTGGCTCGGCACCGCAGCCTGGAGCTGGGTAAAGTCGAGCTCAGGGGGAGCGACGGGACGGCGCTGCCACTGCGGGGCGGGTGCGATCCATGGTGACTACGGCGAAGGCCGAGTGATTGTGGATGCTCTCATGGTTGACGGCGCGCACTTCAAACCATGCGATCCGGGAGTCGTCGCGGAGGTAGCCGGCGACGTTGCGCACCACGTCCTCGACAAAGACCGGGTTGTCGTAGGCCTGCATGGTGACAAAGCGTTCGTCGGTGCGCTTGAGCAGCGGATAGATCGGCGCGGAGGCGGATTTTTCCGCGATCTCGATGAGTTCTTCGATCCAGATCATCTGCCATTCCTGGGCGGCGTCGCGCTGCATGCGCACGGAGATGGTGACGTAGCCGCGCTGGTTGTGGGCGCCGTAGTCGCTGATCATTTTTGAGCAGGGACAAAGTGTGCTGACCGGGACCGAGACCCGGAGGATAAAGTCGTCGGCGGTGCCGTTGGATTCGCCGATGAATGTGCAGCGGTAATCCATGGGCGCCTTGAGCTTGCTCACCGGGGCGGTGCGGAGGAGGAAATAAGTGAACTCGACTTCGATGTGGGCCGCCTCGGCGTCCAGGCGGGATTTGAGTTCATGGAGAATCGCCGGGAGCGTGCGCATGGTGACTTCGCCTTGATGCCGCGCGAGGACCTGCAAGAACCGGCTCATGTGCGTGCCCTTGAAATGATGGGGCAGGTTGACCGACATCGAAATCTTGGCGGCCGCATGCTGCTGCTGATTTTCGCGGTCGAGGACGACGATGGGATACGCCAGGTCGCAGACGCCGACTTGATCGATCTCGATCCCGCGCACGTCCGGGGTTTTTTGAATGTCTACCAGATCGGTGTGCACGGGAGTTTGTGGGGCGGGATTCATTCGGCGGAGTTCGAGTATTCAGCCCAGGAGCTGCTGGTTTCCCAGAGCCGCACTTTGATGACGCGCAGTGAGGCGCGCACGGGGTATCGGGAGTCGCTGCGGGCGCAGTGTTGGGAGAGGCGGCTGGTAAAGAAATCGAAGATGGTTTTGGCCATGACTTCGGTGGTGGGATCGGTGTG
>JAYTYG010000212.1:0-2771 GCA_043742585.1 Spartobacteria bacterium | reverse complement strand
CCCAGCCCGCGTTCGTCGCATTCACATACCGCTCCCGACGTTGCTTCGCCTCAGCCGCCCGATCCACCCCTTGCCGCGCGCTCGCCATCAGCCGTCCCGCCTCCGTGTCCCCCGGTTGGTTCACCAGCGCGATTCCAGCCTGGTTCGTCGCTTCCTGAAACTTTTCACTCCGCAGCGCCTCCCAGCCCGCGTTCGTCGCATTCACATACCGCTCCCGACGTTGCTTCGCCTCAGCCGCCCGATCCACCCCTTGCCGCGCGCTCGCCATCAGCCGTCCGGCCTCCGTATCCCCCGGCTGGTTCACCAGCGCGATCCCAGCCTGGTTCGTCGCTTCCTGAAACTTTTCACCCCGCAGCGCCTCCCAGCCTGCGTTCGTCGCATTCACATACCGCTCCCGACGTTGCACTTTAGTAATACCGACTTTCAGCCCAGCCTCCGCGTTTGACTTTATTCCTTGTGCTTCTGGTTGATCTTTTTGCACCGCAAGAACTTTCTCTGCATTTGTAATAGCATCCGCAAACTGGTCATTATCAAGGGCGGCGCGAGCTTCTTTCACCAAAGCCTGCAACTTGCCAGTGAGACTCCCCTCAATCCGAGCAAGTGTTTTGGCTTCCTGAACGACCCGCTGCTTGGCTTGCTCTAACTTCGGCGTCATCTGTCTCGCCTTAATGGCGGCGGAAAAGGAAGCCCCCAAGTCTCCTTTCTGAGTTTCGGCTTCAGCAAGAGTGACTGCGCTGCAAAACTCTTCAATTTCCTTTGCAATCCGAATTTTCGTAATCTTCACCCAAGCGAACCAACCTCCGCCCACCAACCCCAATGCCACCGCTATTGCCGCAACTTTCACCGCCCACGCCCCCGACTGCTTCGGCGCGAGGCGGGTGAGTTCCTGGTTCAGCGACTCCAGGCTGAATGTGGCGGGCGAGAGGCTGGGATCGAGGAGGCGGTTGGCGAGAGCCAGCCAGGTTGCGTATTGATCTCCGAACGCCGCCTGCCAGTCCCCGCCGCCTTGGAGGGGCCATTGGTCCGCGCCCGAGACGTCGCCGCGCCGGCGCACGAGCTGGTAAAGCATCTCGCCGATGGCGCGGAGGTCGGCCAGTTCCACCGCCGCCGCGTCGCGCGTGCCGGGTGCGATGGGATCGCTCAAGATCACCGTGGCCCGGTTCAAATCGCGTGTGCCGCCGAGCAGCACGTTCGTGGGCTTGAGATTGCCGTGGGCCAGACCGGTGTGGGTCTTGAACTCCAGCGCGCCACGCACCACGCCGTGGATCAGGTGGTGCAGCGCCTCGGGCGGGAGCGCGACGTGGCCTTCGATCAGCTTGTGGGCGGTGCGCGGGTAATAATCGGTGGCGAACCACGGCCCTTGCTCGCTGTTTCCACCGTCATGGACGGCGGCAACGTGGCGGGACCCGGCCGTCTGCGCGCGCTTTTGCCGCGTGGTGGCGGCGAGAAAATCCGAGACGGCCGTCGAAGCGAGGTCACGCGAAGTGTCCGTGTGCCACGGGCCGCCGATGTCCACGCCGGCCGTGCAGTGCTTGATGGCGAAACGGGGCTGGGTGTTGTCCCCGGTTGCTTCCGCCGCCAGATACACGGTGGCAGAGGAGCCGGAGGACAATTCCCGGATCGTCTTGTAAGCACCGTACTGCATGGTGAAATCTCAGCCGTCCCGACCGAGGCAAATCCAACGGAGTAAAAGCGGGGCCTCCCCGCCGATGCTCCGGCTCATTTCACTTCCCCGCATCCTTGGGGATTTCATTGAGCGGATCGATGCTGACGGAAGCTTCCTGCACAAAGACACGGAAGGCTTTGGCGTCGGGGTAATCTTCCTTGATCACTTTGGCCTTGAGGGGAATGAGCTTGCGCCGGGGATCGGTGACACCCGGAGCATCATTGGTTACCGGTTTCAAGTTGGCGATGATGATGATGTCACTCACTCCCCGGCTCCTCCAGTCCGCCCAAAGCTTTTTCACATCCGGATCTTTGAGGCTCATCACGTAGCGGCGGGGATGGTCTGCTCCAAACTTTTTGGTGACCGACCGGTCGCCCAAGCCGGCCCGGGTCTTGTCATCTGGCTTCCAATAATCGTTGACTGAGCAGGCCAGCACTTCACCCTTTTTGGAAGGATTGACCCCGATGATGTCCACTTCCACGGACCTTTTAGCGACGGCATCATCGCATTCAATGACCAGGGCATAGGATTCAGCCTTATCTCCGCAGCCCACGAGAGCGAAAGAGACAACGGCAAGCAAGGAAAAGACCGGGAGCAAGAATCGTTTTTTCATAGCAAACAAAGACTTTAGGAACGCGTGTTTAACCGAATGGTTTCTCGCAAAAGCCCATCTGAGCGTCAATCCGTAAATCTACCCGACACCACCGCCCGTGAAGCGCGGGCGGGCGGGGGCCAGCAAATAAAACCAAGACCGAACCGCGACAGACCGAACCGCAGATGGAACAGAAAAACGCGCATGAAGAACCTGCATTGCCCTGTCCTTCCACGTTGCCATGGACCTAAATGAGCGTGGATTAGCGTTTCAAAACCGCAGTTACTCGCGCACGTATTTGCGGAGGATGCGCAGGTACGGCGTGTCGGCATTCGCGCTCGCGCGGAGCACGCCGCGCATCCGCTCCCGCAGCGCGAGCCAGTCCGCCGCCGTGGGCGTCTCCAATTCCCCGGCCTAGTGTAGTGTCCCGCAAATAACTACTCATTTGGCCGGGGCTTTGGGCAGGGTGCAGCCAGGTTGAATCTGTTCCAGGCGCCGCTGACAGCGCGCCAC
>JAYTYG010000211.1:0-3120 GCA_043742585.1 Spartobacteria bacterium | reverse complement strand
GCGCTTAAGTTGACGCGTATGCCGCTGCGGGCCTACCCTGGGAACTAAACCAGAGCGGATCGAACCGCAACGCGGTTCCGCCAAAAGCCGATCCCGGGCACAACCCACGTTGGGGTTGGATTCTCTTTTTCGCCGGTTCCCAGGGTAGCTCGTTCCTCGCAACCCTGGGCTGTAAGGCGTAACGCCTTTGGCGTAAATACTTTGCCAGCATCGACTTACGCGAATATCTGCACTTTCAAATGATCATTTTAGATGCGTAAGCCTTGGGCGCCGAGTCCAGGAATTCCGCGTGCCGCGTGCCAAAAGCGGACCACTTCAATCGATTGCTTGTCATGAGAAACCCGATAGATGACGCGATACGAACGTACGACGATTTCACGGAGATCTGGAATGCCGAACTATGCCGAACTCAGGCACCTCGCGGCCAAGTTCTGGAAACTGCCTCAACTGTATTGTGTTCCGGATAAGGAATTCGCCAAACGCGAGCGCTCGATCCGCGGCGTCCAACGACATATACCGGACAATGGCTCGAAGATCACGGCGGGCAGAGGGTGAAAAAACTACCTGATAATCCATGATGACAGCTCCTGCTCAATCTCATGGAGCGGGATGCATTCGCCCCGATCGAGTTCCTGTAGCCCCTCTCTGACTGCGGCAACGAACTCGATCGCCCGTGCAATATCCCGAAGCGACGCCCCGTCTGGAATCCGTTGAAGCAGGTCAGCTACGATTTCCTTGTTGCTCATATCCGCTTCTGCTCCAAGCGCCCCGGCTTCTCAATCGCCGATTGGTGGAGCCAACAATGTGCCGTCCCTCTGTCGCCGTCCCTCTGTCGCCTTAGGATGCCGGCTCTGTCCTGTGTGCCATTTTTGGAACATGGCCAAATCTCGAGGGCCGCGACGTCCCGTCGCGGCCCAACCCAAACAGTGCAGCCAAGCCACCGCCGCCGACCGGTTAACCCGGGCCTGGAACAAAACACGTTTGATTCATCGGGCAATCTAGCCTTAGTGCTCGGGTTACCATTTCCATGACCAAGCCGAAAAAATCTTCACGCCAGGGCCTCACGCTGCTCGGGAGCTCCAACGCCGAGTTCCCAGCCCACCCCGAGCTCAGTGTTCTCGAAACTTTCAACAACCTCTTTCCCAAGCGCGATTATTGGGTGCGCTTTGATTGCTCGGACTTCACTTCCCTCTGTCCCATCACTGGCCAGCCCGACTTTGCCAAGCTCCGCATCGAATACATTCCCGACGTGCGCTGCATTGAAACCAAGTCCCTCAAATTCTACCTCGCCGCCTTCCGCAACACCCGCAGCTTCAACGAAGAGGTCGTCAATCGCATCCTCGACGACCTCGTCGCCTGCTGCTCGCCCCGCAAACTGTCCGTGCACGGCGAGTTCGCGGCCCGGGGCGGAATCACGGTGACGGTTGACGCCAGCTATCCTGGATGAAAGCGCGCGCAGTCGTTTTGTTGAGCGGTGGAATGGATTCGGTGGCGGCTTTTTATCATACGCGCCTGGACCACGAGATCGTGGCCTGCCTGAGCTTTGATTACGGCGCGAAACATAACGCGCGCGAAATCCCGTTCGCGCGCCAGCATGCCGAGGCGGCGGGCGTGCCGCACCTGGTCGTGCCCCTCGAATTCATCGCGCAACATTTCGCCTCCGATCTTTTGCAAAGCGGCGGCGCCATCCCCGAGGGGCATTACGAAGAAGCGTCGATGAAAAAAACCGTCGTGCCCTTTCGCAACGGGATCATGCTGGCCATCGCCGCCGGCTTTGCCGAAAGCCGCGAAGCCCAGAAACTCGTCATCGGCGCGCATGCGGGCGACCACGCCATCTACCCGGACTGCCGGGAATCCTTTATGCAAGCCATGGCGCAGGCCGTGCAGCTCGGCACGTATGCCGGCATCGAGATTCTACGGCCCTTCATCGCCATGACCAAGAGCCAGATCGTCCAGCGCGGCGCGGCCCTCGGCCTGGACTTTGCGCAAACCTGGTCCTGTTACGTCGGCGCCGACATCCATTGCGGCCAATGCGGCACCTGCGTGGAACGCCGGGAAGCGTTTGAAGTGGCGGGCATTGCCGATCCCACCACCTACGCCAATTCCGGGCCGCTGCCAGCCGCGCCAAAGCCATAGGAAGCCCATGCTGATCTCGGAAATCTTTTACTCCGTCCAGGGCGAAGGCGAACTCACCGGGGTGCCCTCGGTATTTGTGCGCACATCGGGCTGCAATTTGCGCTGTAGCTGGTGTGACACAAAGTACGCCTCATGGCACCCCGAGGGCGATACCCTCGACGTCGAACAAATCGTCGCCGCCGTCCTCCACTTCCCCGCCCGCCACGTCGTGCTCACCGGCGGCGAACCCATGGTCGCCAAAGACATTCACGCCCTGGCCCGGCGCCTGCGCGAAGAAGGCCTCCATATCACCATCGAAACCGCCGGCACCATTGCCCCGGACGGCATCGCCTGCGACCTGGCATCGCTCAGCCCCAAGCTCCGCAATTCGAGCCCGGGCACGGCGCTGGGCGACGACTGGCGGGAGCGCCATGAGACGCGGCGACTGGCCCCTGGGATCCTGCGCCAATGGGTGGAACATAGCGGGTACCAGCTCAAGTTCGTGCTCGAATCCGAAGCCGACCTGAGCGAGATCGAGCAAGTGGTGGCGGCCATCGGCGTCCCGATTGCGCCCTCAAAAGTGCTTTTGATGCCGCAGGGCACCGACTCTGAAACCCTCCGGCAACGCGAAGATACGCTCCTGGAGCTGTGCAAACGCTTCGGATACCGCTATTGCAACCGGCTCCACATCACGCTCTTTGGCAACACGAAGGGCACCTAAACCATGCCATATCGGATCTGTAAAACATTTGAAATCGAGAGCGGCCACATGCTCTCCAAGCACCCCGACAAGTGCCGCTTCCCTCACGGGCACAGCCGCAAAGTCGAGTTTGTGCTCGAAGCCGACACGCTGGATGATCGCGACATGGTCTGCGACTTCAAAGTCGTGCGCGACATCCTCGGCGAGCTCCTCGACCAATACGATCATGCCATGTGCATGAACACCGATGACCCCCAATACGCCCATTTCAAAGGCGCTTACGGGGACCGCGTCATCGACTTCGT
>JAYTYG010000210.1:0-2943 GCA_043742585.1 Spartobacteria bacterium | reverse complement strand
CTCTTCGGCAAGGTGGGCCTGGAGACGCTGACTTTTAAGAGCGGCAAATTTAAAGATATGCTCAGCGGATCGCGCGCGGTGACTGACGATGAAAAGGCATATATCCAGGGCATGATCATGCAGACTTACAGCAAGTTCGTCGGGATCGTGGCCAAGGAGCGGAACCTGCCCGAAGAGCAGTTGCGCGCCGGGCTGGCCGATGGCCGAGTCGTGTCTGGGAAAGATGCGCTGGAAGGCAAGCTCATCAATCAGCTTGGCCAAATCGAAGACGCTTATGCAAAGGCGCTCGAAATGGCTGACATCAAGGATGCGACGTTTGTCAGATACGATGCCGGGTTCAAGCTGGGGAAACTGTTCCACAGGTTGGGGGAATCGGAGAAAGCGAAAATCGAGATCGACCTGAGCAAAACGTTATCGTCGAAAATGGAAGCGGGCCGGATGTATTATTTGCCGAGCATGTACGCGGAATAAGGGGCGGGATCGAAGACAGTCGACAAGCCAGCACTCCAGCAGTCTCGCATTTTGTTTTCACTCATTTACCTACTGCTCGGGGCGCTGCTGCTGGTGGCAATCGGGGTCTACACCAGCGTGCTGAAGCGGATCAGGGAAGGCGGCGGCAAGGTGCGGAGCGCCGAGTTTGAGCTGCCCGATGCGCTGGTTTGCTTTGTGTTGATCAGCCTTTTCGCGATGCTCATCGGCTCTGCGTGGGTTTATCCCATGCCCGCTCAAGCCACCATCGATATTAACAATGTCCTGGTCGGTTCGCCCTTTCCAATTCTGATGGTCGGCATCGCGATCTTTCTGGCTTATCGCGGGATCAAGCTCACGCGGCTGCTGGGATTCGACCGGATCTCGGTGGGCCGCGGCTTGCTGATGGCCGTGGGCCTGATCCTGGCGGCGTATCCGTTGATATTTCTGGCTTCAATTATCAGCGAAGCCCTCTGGCATGAGTCAGCGCACGAACAAGGCTTGGTGACTCTGTTCCGGGACATGAGCCGGCAGAACGACTTTAGGTCGATGTCGATCATCTTCCTTGCCGCAGTGGTGCTGGCGCCGATCTCGGAGGAGTTTGTTTTCAGGGGCTATTTCTATGGCACGCTCAAGCGCTATTGCGGGCCGGTCGGCAGCGCGCTGCTGACTGCGGCGCTGTTTGCGGCGATCCATCTGAATCTGCAATCGTTGCTGAGCCTTTTCGCGTTGGCGCTGACGCTGACGGTGGCGTATGAGGCGACGGGCAGCCTGGTGGTCCCGGTGACGATGCATGCGCTATTTAACTTCAGTCAGCTCGCTTATCTCTACTGGTCCGCGCAATCCCAGCCGTCGTGAGTGTCACAAGAAATGACTTTAATAATTCGTTAGTTTCGCATTGTGCGCGCTCTTAAATCCCTCACTCTCGCGGAGATCGGCGAGGATCAACTCGTGGCCTCGCTGGTTCGCGGGTTGGCTTCCGGCCCTCAGGTCCGGGTTGCCGCCGGCGACGATTGCGCGGTGCTGGGGGCGCCCGGCGCGGCCCGGTGGCAGTTGCTCAAGGCCGATGCGCTGGTGGAAGGCGTCCACTTTTTGCCGGAGGCTGATCCCCGGAGAATCGGCTGGAAAGCGTTGTGCCGGGCGATCAGCGACGTGGCGGCCATGGGCGGCGTGCCCGAGCATGCGCTGGTGACGTTGGCGGTACACCCGGAGGTGGAGGTGGCTTGGGTCAAGCGGCTCTACACCGGCCTGGAACACGCGGCGCGCCGCTTCGGGGTGCGCATCGTTGGCGGCGAAACGTCGCGCTCGCCCGGCCCGCTGTTTCTCAACATCACGCTCACCGGCACGGTGGAACGCGGCCGTTGCGTGCGGCGTTCCGGAGGTAAACCCGGCGACGCGCTCTATGTGACGGGTCGCCTTGGTGGCTCGATCCAAGGCAAGCACTTGAATTTCACTCCGCGCCTTGCTGAGGCCCGGTGGTTAACCGAACATTTTCGTCTGCACGCGATGATGGATCTCAGCGACGGGCTGGGGGCGGATCTGCCTCGGCTGGCGGCTGCCAGCGGCTGCGGGTATGGCCTGGGTAAAGTCCCGGCGACGCCCGGCTGCAGCCAAGAGCAGGCGCTCAATGATGGGGAAGATTACGAGTTGCTCTTCGCGCTCGACCCGAAGCAGTGCGCGCGACTGGAAACACTTTGGCCCCAGGCGTTCCCCAAGCTCCGACTCAGCCGCATCGGGGAGTTAACTGCGCCCCTCGCCCCCCCCCCAGAATCAGGCCCCCCAGAATCAGAACCCGCGAATTCTTTACATACCCGCCATGGCTTCGATCATTTCGCAAAGCGTCGCTGAAACCTTTCAATACGGACAGTTGCTGGGGGAATCGCTGAAGGGCGGTGAAATTCTGGTGCTCAGTGGCGATCTCGGGGCGGGCAAGACGCATCTGATTAAGGGCATCGCGGCTGGTCTCGGCCATTTGGAAGATGTCACCAGCCCCACGTTTACTCTGATCCACGAGTATCTCGGCGGCCGGTTGCCGCTTTATCACTTCGATTTTTATCGGCTGGAATCCGCAGACGACGCCCTAGGCATCGGGCTCGACGATTATCTCAGCAGCTCGGCGGTCGTGGCGATCGAGTGGGGCGAGAAATTTTGGGAGCTGTTGCCGGCCGACGCGCGCTGGATCACGCTGCGGGCCTTGGATGGGGACCGGCGCGAGATCGTCACCCGGAAACGATAGCCGCATAGAACACATAGAACACAAAGCTTGAAAGAACTGGGGACCGACGAGGGAAACCTAACGAGGGGTTTCAAGTCTGCGCGAGCCAGAGGTCGGTAACTCTCGTCACCGAACTGGATATTGCTGCGGTTTCGATAAGATTAGTTCTACTTTGTTGCGTTTGTAAATATTCGGTGATCGCATCTCAATTCTTGAGGATTTAACGCGGAGCCGCAGAGATTCAGAAGGGCCGGATAGTG
>JAYTYG010000209.1:0-7500 GCA_043742585.1 Spartobacteria bacterium | reverse complement strand
GATTCTCCTCTGAAGGCAGAACTACATTTCGCCCCAAAGGCACTACAAATCTCAAGATTTACTCAGAGAGGTAAGCCTCGATGAGAAACTCGGGTTAGGTTAAAGAGCGCTGAGCCGACGCTGCCACCACTTTGAACGCGCTCGGGCAAAGCGTTTGCAGCTCGCACGCTGCGCAATCCGGCTTCCGCGCGTAGCAGCGCCGGCGCCCATGCCAGATCAGCCAGTGGCTGAAATGCGTCCAGTGCGCCCGGGGCACGAGTTCTATCAAGTCGCGCTCCACCTTTTCGGGGTCGAGATGATTGGTCAGGCCCAGCCTATAGCAAAGGCGTTTAACGTGGGTATCCACGACAATCCCGGCGTCAATCCCGAACGCATTGCCCAGCACCACGTTCGCCGTCTTTCGGCCCACGCCTGCAAGTGCTGTCAGCGCCTCCATTTCGGCCGGCACCAGCCCTTGGTGCTTGTGGACAATGTCCGCGCAACAGGAGCGGATGTTCCTGGCTTTAGCCCGGAAAAAGCCCGTGGATTGCACCAGTTTCTCCATCTCTGCGGGATCCAGCTCCGCATAATCGCGGGCCGTCCGGCAGCGGAGAAATAGGGCTTTTGTAACGATATTGACGCGCTTATCCGTGCACTGCGCGGAGAGGATGGTCGCAACGAGCAACTCCAACGGGTTGGAATAATCCAGCTCGCAATGGGCCTCGGGATAAATCCTGGGCAGCGCCGCGAGCAAAGCGGCCGTGCGCGGGGCCCGGTTTTTCTGGGAGTTAACAATCAGCACCGAAGCAACAGCAGTCACACCTGTGCTTACTTCTTCTTCGCCGGCTGCAGGGCTTTGATCCTGGCTTCCGCCTCGGCGCAGTGTGGGGACTCTTTAAAATCCTTAACGATGCGCCCGTAGGCATTGATGGCGGTGAGCCGAAGCTTGTCTTTTTCTACCTGGGAAAGCTCGCCGGGTTTGAGCGGCTTTGGCTTTGACTTGCAGGCGACGCTGCCAAAAGCGAGCGCGCCGATACAGAAAATGGGGAGGAGTTTGTGCAGCATGATCGTGGGGCGTTTCGTGGTGCCGTTACTTGTTCATCTTCTTCTCAATGAGCTGCGCACCGCGCCACCAGCCTTCAGGCGCCAGCTCAGCTTCCGCCGGAAACAATGTCCCGACTTTGATGTAGTTATTGATCGCCGCATCGATGCCGTCCTTGCCGCCCTTCTCCTCGTTGATCCGACCAATGAGTAACATCGCCCGGGCCCGCAGGTTCGGGGGCCCGAGGATGGCTTTCACCACGGGCTCCAAGTGTTTGAGTGCTTCGTCGTAGTTCTTCTTTACAAATTCGCCCTCGGCGATTCCGTAATCGGCTTCCAGCCCTTTGTTGGAAGTCGGATAGGCGGCTTTGAGTTCGGCGAATTTGGCCGCGGCTTCGGCTGTTTTCCCCGGCTGCAGTTGGAGCGCTTTTGCCGCCAAATAGAGCGAGATGGATTGCGCGTCGCGGACCAGGAGCGAGGCCTTTTCCGGAGTGCTGCCGGGCGGCACCGGATAGTCGGTGGCGAGCTTCTCGGAGATCTTTTGGATCTTAGTCAAATCCTTTTTCTTCAGCAGCGCAGCGCCGTAGAGATCGAGATCGGCAGGCGCATAAACCAGTCTGGGATCGTAAGCCGCAGTCATCAGATCCCGGGTCTTGTCCTCCATGCTGGGATTATTCTGAGCCTTGTCCCAGAGGTAGCCGGCCAGAGTGAAGAGGACCTTGTTTTTGGTTTCAGGTTTGCCCTCGAACTTTTTAGCTAGGTCCTGAAAGTAACGCTCCAAGTCTTTGTCGGCCTTGATCTTGGCCGCTAACATGAGCTTTTGACCGGCTAGCAGGTTCTGCATCGCCAGTGCCACATCTGCGCTCTCTGGATACTTCTCAAGAATCCGCTCCGAGTTGCTGATCGCATTATCGACCCCCTTCTTCCACTCGGTTTTCTGGTCATCCTTCAGGGAGATATAGGAGCCCTGATCTTCCGCGTATTTTTTCCAAAGAGCGCTGACCTTGACCAGCGCTTTGCTGTTACTCGGATCCGCCTCCTTTTTCTTCATGAACTCTTCATACGTCGCCACCGCTTCGAGCGGCAATTTTTCGGCGGCCTGAATTTGAGCGATATAATCGTAGGCCTTATATAAGTCGGCACTTTCCGGATAAGCGTCGATGTACTCTTTCATCACCGCTTTGATGTCCTTGCGCTCACCGTCTTTTTGATGAATGGACGCCCGCATGAAGTAGCTCGATGGCGCCGCCTCGGTCTTAGGAAACTTTTCGGCGACCGTTTTGAGGGTTTTGAGGGCGCCAGCTTTATCCGAAGACGCGCTCTGAGCCTGCCCCAGGACGAGCATGGCGCCGGGAGCCATGGCGCTATTGGGATAGTCGGTCAGGAACTTCTGGATTTCTACCACCGCGGCCTTGGCGTCGCGCTTGTGAGCGTAGGTGAGCTCGCCCACCCAATAGGCGGCCTGCTCCGACTGGGCCGTGCCCGCGTAGTTGTCGCGCACCTTGAGAAAGCTGGCGAGCGCCTGGTCGTTCTTGTCGGTTTTCTTGTAAATCGTGGCGATCCCAAACTCGGCGGCGGCCCCCTGCTCTTTTGTGGGCTTTTCGGCGACGAATTTGGAGAGCACGGCCAGGGCCTCATCGTAACGTTCCAGCGGGATGAGCGCGAGCGCCTGGCGCATGACGGAGTCAGCCTTCAGCGGGCTATTTGGGTAGAGCTCGCCCTGCAAATTGTAATACTTCATGGCCTTGTCCGGCTCTCCTCGGACATCAAAGGCATTGCCCAAAAGGATGGGCAGATTCTCCGCGATCGGATCGCCGCTGTAAGAGGCCATGAACTTGTCGAAGCTCTCCACGGCCTTGTCCGTGAGATTCTGCGCCGCATACGTGAGGGCAATCATGTAAGCGACCTGCTTTTTCTGATCCGGCTCCTGCACCTGGTCCTCGATGGACCGCAACAACACCCGCACTTCGTCGTAACGTTCCATCCCAAGATAGATTTGCGCGACCTTGAGCTTGGTAGGTAGCGATCGGTCCGCACGCTCATTGAGGGCTGTGACTTTCTCCTGCTCCAAGCGCAGAAGCGCATCCATTTTTTCCATCGTTGTCGCGTCACTGGCCTTCGCCGCGTTGTCCCGCGTCTGCTTGAATGCGCTGACGCGAGCCATCTGGGCTTGGATGATCCGCTCCTTTGGCATTACGGCCCGGTAAGCCAGCAGAGCCTTCTTTAAAGTGGCTTTCCGGGCCTCGCTTTTGTCAAAACCCCCACGCGCGGAGAGGATTTCGCCGAGCTGAAATTGCGCGTCGTTGGACAACGCCATATCAGTGTTTTTACGAATGATATCGGCCAGATACTTGATCGCCTCGTCATACGCCGCATCGGCTGCCGGATCCTTGGCTGCGGCCTTTTGCATCGCCACACTGCCCTGCGTGCTCAGCACCATGGCCAGCATGAACTGGGTGTCCAGAACCGAGGGGCTCTTGGGGAATTTAGTGAGATTGAGCTTCAGCGGCACGCAGGCCTCCTCGAACTTCTGCATGGAATAAAGCGCCCGCGCTTTCCCCAAGTTTGCGTATTCGAGCTCCTCGCTCTGAGGGAACTTCGCGATAAAGCTGTCGAACTCCTTCACCGCATCTTGCAGGCCCGTTGCCCGTGCCGGGTCCTCTGGGGTCAGCTTGCCCGCTTTGGCGGCTATTAATTGGGGAATAAGGCCGCTGGCGCGCTCCAGGATGATCGCGGGGACATTCTTGCTGCTGAGGCACTTGCGCAGGGAACCGAGGCCGCGGTCATACTGGCCGGAAAGCAGACCCACGTATCCAAGCCGAAAATACGACTCCGGAATAAAGGGCGACGTGGGATAATTTACCGGAATCCTTTCATAGAGCGCGGCGGCTTCCTCGTATTTGCCCTGAGTCACAAAAGCCGCCGCTTTCGCCGAGTCCTGCTCATCCATTCCCGGCGCCGCTTGTTGGGCTTGGATCACACTCGCGGTCGGCCCGCTTAACGTAATGGCCGCTGCGGACCAGACAATGCGGGCGGGAAAAAGGGGGCGGGCAAAGTTCATAGGCTCTGTTTTTTGAGGGGCATTTGAACATACCGGAGGGGTTTTAAACTGACTACCCATTTATTGCTGGAATAGGGCGCATCCCCGATCCTTTGCTCTTAGCGGCAGCAGAGAGAAATTATGAAGGATGAATGATGAGAATTCGCAGGCTCACCCTGTCACGTCCTCTTCCTGTTACCCCACTTAACAAAGTGGAATGAAGAAGGAGACGCCTTCGGGACGAACGCCACCAGCGAGCTCCGAATCTTCATCCTTCATCCCTCATCCCTCATCCTCCATCCTTCGGGCGCCTTTGGAGCTGAGCTTGTAAAGAATCGGAGATGCGCCCCAGTGTCCCCTCCTTGTTTCAATCCTCTGTTTTCCGGTTTAATGATTTCTGTCACTTTCGCTCTACCGCAGGAAAGCCGGGCTTTTATTGCCGGGTTGAGCGCCGTGCGGCCCGGCGCCATTTCACATTCGGTGCGCGGTCGACTCGGCGCTCAAGACGTGCTCGTCGCCCATACGGGCGTGGGCGCGGCCTGCGCCTTAACCCGGATCACCGAGCTGCTTCGACTGTATCAGCCACGATTACTCCTCAGCGCCGGGTTTGCCGGAGGGCTCGACCCTCGACTCGGCGTCGGCAGTCTTCTAGTCGCCACCAATGGCCCCACCCCTCACCGCCTAGCCAGATGTCAATCATGGGCAGCGGCTCGCGAGGGCGCGACTCCGCCGGTTTTTTTCGGCCCCCTGACAACCCACCCCGCAGTGGTTGAAACGGTGGAGCAAAAGGCCAGGCTGGCGCTTGAGAGCGGGGCATTGGGCGTGGACATGGAGAGCGCCGTGCTGGCCGACGTTTGCAGGCTGGCAGGGCTTGAGTTTCTGGTTGTGCGGGTCATTAGCGACTCCGCTGAGATGCCGCTGCCGGTCCCGATGGCGCATTGGTTCGACATGGAACGGCAATGCCCAAAAGCCTTGGCTCTTGCGGCGTATCTGCTTCGGCAGCCAAGTCGGATTGCGCCATTTACGCGCTTTGTGCGCGGCCTGGGCCCTGCCCGACGCGCCTTGGGGACGGCGCTTTTGGAACTCATCGCCGCCGGGGGCCTCGCAGAGGAGCCCTGACATTTCCGTCCCCCGCAAAGGCCCGAAGCCGGGAGGAAACTGAGGGCGATTAGTGGTCTGTCACGCGTGATTTGAGGGGACGAATGGGAGTTATGAGAAGCATGGGACTTATGGTGCCGGTCCGGCTACCCAACAAAGCTCGCGTGACAAAGCACTGGCTGGAAGAAATCAGGAAGGATGAAAACTCGGAGAACGAAGGGACCGTTAAGCCCGAAGCGTCTCATCCTTCATAATTCATCCCTCATCCCTCATCCCTCATCCTTCATAATTCGGGCGCCTTGTGAGATGAGCTTGTTTAAACCACCGGAGTTGCGCCCGTCTCGCCCCCTCCCGCCCGCTCTTGACAGAGCGCGCTGTTTTTACGCTTTTTACGCCCATGGCCACGCCTCGCATTTTGTCCGGGATTAAACCCACCGGGTCCGCCCACATCGGGAATTACTTTGGAATGATGCGCCCGGCCATTGAATGGCAGGAGCGCGGCGAAGCCCTGTATTTCATCGCCGACTATCATGCGCTCACCACCGTGCATGATCCCAAGGCGTTGCGGGCCTATTCACGGGAAGTCGCCCTCGACTTTCTGGCGTGCGGACTAGACCCGGCGAAAGCGGTGCTTTTTCGCCAAAGCGACGTGCCAGAGGTCACCGAATTAGCCTGGATCCTGAGCTGCGTGACCCCGATGCCGATGCTCGAAAATTGCCACGCATACAAAGATCATCTCGCAAAAGAAAAAGTCCCCTCCCACGGGTTATTTGCTTATCCGGTGCTGATGGCGGCCGACATTCTTCTTTACGACAGCAACGTGGTTCCCGTAGGGCGCGATCAAAAGCAGCACGTCGAAGTCACTCGCGACCTGGCACGCAAGATCAACACGCTGTTTGGCCCGCTTTTGACCGTGCCGGAGGCCAGCATTGTGGCAGTCGTCGAAACCATTCCCGGTCTCGATGGGCGGAAAATGAGCAAAAGTTATCACAATACCATCGAACTCTTTCCTGAAGAGAAACAACTGCGCAGGAAAATCATGGCAATCGTCACCGATTCCACCCCACTGGAAGAACCCAAGGACCCCGCCGCCTCCCCCATCCTCCCGCTCTACCGGCTCTTCGCTTCGTCGGCCGACGCGCTGGTCATGGAAGCCGATTTCCGCAAAGGCGGGATCGGATACGGCGACTTGAAAAAGCGGCTATTTGAAGCGATCTGGAGTTATTTCGCGCCCATGCGGACGCGGCGCGCGGAGTTGTCGGCCAATCCGCAACTGGTGGACGAGGTGCTCGACCAAGGCGCGGTCCGGGCGCGGAGCTTGGCGGAGCAAACCATTAAGCGGGTGCGCTCAGCGATTGGCCTGAGCGGAGCATCCTGAGTTTCCCTGAAAAATCTCCATCTTGATGTTGCGCAGCCCCGATTATTACGTAGTGTAATCGCGCTTCTTGAACGGCCGCGCTGGCCCGAGGTCATGGAGTTAGCAATTCTTTGTATATGATGAACCAGAATTCAGGGGAGCGAATGGGCGCCGAACCGATTGCATCCGAAAAAGTAGCCATCGAACGGAAAATGTTTTTCCTCGACCTCAAAGAGAATCAACGGGGGCGTTTTCTTAAGATCACTGAAGATGTAGGCGGTCGCCGGGACACCATCATGTTGCCCGCAGAAGCATTCCGCGATTTTCTTGAGGCTTTGCAGCGCTTGGTGGAGTTCGAAGGCAAGCTGTAACGCACCGGCGCAGAGCGCAAGGCGGCAGCTCCTTCGCCTCAATCGACGCCGGTGGTTTCCCTGCCTGTCGCCTGGAGCGCGGCACGCCCAACATCTCCGGGGCGTTTCCGCATGAACCGCATCCCGGCACGGGCTTCAGCCCAGCCAATTTCTGCGGATTGCGGGAACCCCGGATATGCGGCTCCGGCGTTAATGGTCTGAAGCACTAGTGCCTGATCCGCGCTAAATACTGGGGTTAGCCAAACCGAGAATTTCGACGATACGTGAAGGCACACAAGGAGCAGGGCATACGTATCTAAGTTGTCTGTAATCGCTGATCCTCTATAACCCAACGGGATTACGCCCTCCAGCCCAGGGTTGGCCCGCTGCGGGCCTACCCTGGGGACTAAACCAGAGCGGATTGAACCGCAACGCGGTTCCGCCAAAGGACGATCCCGGGCGCAACCCACGTTGGGGTTGGATTCTCTTTTTCGACGGGTCCCAGGGTAGCTCGTTCCTCGCAACCCTGGGCTGGAGGGCGTAACGCCTTTGGCGTAGATGCTTTGCCGCCACCGCTTTATGGCAGGGTCTAGACTTTCCCACCGGCATTTTAGATGCGTAAGCCCTGACGCAAG
>JAYTYG010000208.1:0-2857 GCA_043742585.1 Spartobacteria bacterium | reverse complement strand
TTACGATTCTCCTCTGAAGGCAGAACTACATTTCGCCCCAAAGGCACTACAAATCTCAAGATTTACTCAGAGAGGTAAGCCTCGATGAGAAACTCGGGGCAAGTCCGTAACCCTCCTACCCACTCAAGGGAGACGGGACGTCGCTGTCACAGGGAGCGAACTCTACATCTGGTCAGAGCGGGGTGCCGAGCTGGGTTTTGAGGATGAGGATGAGGGATTTGACCCCCAACTCGTGCAGGTTGAAGGGCTTGCTCACGAAGTCGTTGGCCCCGCTCAAAGCGGACTTGGACCGGTGCTCGGGGGAGTTATGCCCGGTGATGAAGACGATGGGCGTGTGCGCGTGCTTTTCAATCAGCCGGATGTGGGAGCAGAGCTCAAAGCCGTTCATGTCCGGGAGATCGACATCGAGGAAAATCAGATCGTAATCGCCCGTGGCCAGCTCTTCCAGGGCGATGGCGGGCGACGCGGAATTCATGGTGTGCAGCATCGCCATCTCGAGGCCCATGGAAATCATGTCGCAACTGTCGCGATCATCGTCCACTGCGTATATTTGCGCTTTGGTGGGGTCCTTGAGCCGGGTCAAGTTGCGATCGCGCACCAGGTCGGCCAGGAATTCGATGGTCTGCTGGACGGTGCGGGAGGTGGACGGGTTGATGGACTCGGGGATTTCGCGGAGATGATGGAGGAGGGCGGCGAAGGAGGAGCACAGGCGGTGGATCGCGAGCATTCCCGAAATGCGTGCGCGTTCGGAGAAGCTATTGGCGATGTCGTAGAGCTCGGTGAGGAGGCTGAGATCGCTCGGGGTTTTGGTGAATATTTGATGGCAACTGCGCATCGCATTGATGGCGCTCCGGGCATCCCGCTCGGTGAGTTGCTCAGAAAATCTGTCGCGCGGCGGGGCCGGGCTGGCGGGGGTGGAATCCTGCGCGGTGGCGTCAGCGGAATTCTCGAGGGCGCTCTTTGAGGTTTTGGCGTTGGTAAACTTTAATTGCAACCGGGCCTCGGCTAAACTGGCGGTTAACTCGATGAGCTCGCTCTGTGCGGTATCGAGCCGGGCGGCCAGATCGATGGCTACCAGCCGATGGGACTCGCTGCGCTTGGTCAGTGTGCGAATTTGTTCGCTGTCGGTTGGGTTGAGGGTGGCGTCCTTTTCCTCATTGGGTTCCTGGACGAGCAGGGTGGCGAGTTGGGTTTCCAAGCCCCGGGTGTCCTCCGCGTGCCGAGCCTGCATGGCGTCGCGCTCGCGGCGGAGCGTATCGATTTGTTCTTCGAGGAGGTTGATCGTGGTGAGGGCTTGTTCGCGGCTGTGCTGGGAGTCCGCGAGCTGGGCCATGAGTTCAATGCGGAGGCCTTCGTATTCGCCGAATTCCTGTTCCCATTGAGTCTGGCAGGCGACATGGGCGTTGACTTCAGCACATAGAATATCGATTTGCCGGAGGGCGTCTTCGTGGCTGGTGGCGGTGATTTTGGCCGCAGCCTGCTCGGCGCGCAGACTGTGGAGTTGCTCATGGAGGAGCGTCAGATCCTTGGCCAATTCGTGGGAGCGGGCCCGCGCTGCATCGCGCTCAAGGGCGATGTTCATGATCTGCGCGCGGGCTTCTTCGAGCGCGGCGTCCTGCGCGTCGTCGTTGGCTTCGTCGGCGCTTTTTTGCTGACTCAGATCCAGGATCTTTTGGCGGTCTGCGTCGGATTGGGTGCTGAGTGCGCTGACTTGGGCGGACAGGGCGTCGCGGTCGGATTGGATGGCCAAGAG
Organism: Spartobacteria bacterium; assembly: GCA_043742585.1. Taxonomy (GTDB): domain Bacteria; phylum Verrucomicrobiota; class Verrucomicrobiia; order Chthoniobacterales; family Chthoniobacteraceae; genus CAIURC01. Next base: position 1,104 of record JAYTYG010000208.1, on the reverse strand, counting down.
CTGGCGGCGTAGATCCTCGATGGTGTCGGCGGCCTGCGCGATGGAGTGCGCCTCGGATTCGTGCGTGTAATCCAGTTCGGCGATCCGATCCTCGGCCTTGGCGAGTTTATCGGCGATGGCCCGGTTTTGCGCGTGCGTGGTGTCGCGCGCCAGGCGGATGGACACAATCTGGTTCTGGGCCTGGGCGAGCTGCGCGGCGGTGGATTCCGCAGAGCGGGTGATGGAATCGAGCTGGATCGCGGCCGCCTCGCGTTGGCGGCCGGTGATTTCCTGTTCGCGGGTGACGACGTCGAGCCGGCGTTGGAGCTCGCTGATGGTTTTAAGATGACGCTCGCTGCCACCGGGGTCCGTGGCGCGGTCTTTATGAAGTGTCGTGGCCTCGGTAAGGCGCGCGCGCAGGTCAATTTCCCGTTCCCGGCCGCAATGCAGTTCGGAGTTCGCGCGTTCGAGCTGCTGCGCCAAATTCTCGTTTTCCCGCTCCGCTTTTTTGATCTCTTCGATCCCGTCGCTCACCGAGCTTTGGAGCTCTTCAATCAAGGAGCGCAGGTCGCGTGTGGGATCGTTGTCATCAATCATGGAATGAACCGGCAGTGGAATGATTGTGGCTGTTTCTCGTTCCCGTTTTTTGGGGGCGGCGCTGGGATGCGGGTTCGGCTCGGAAGTCATGGGGGTGGGGTGCCATGGGTCGGCTTGACGGCCGCGATTTCAAGCAGAGGCCGTGCTAGCGGTTGCGGTCGGTCCCTGTCGATTCTTTTCGACGGAAGGCGATAGCTGGGTCGGGCGGCTTTCCTCGCCTGTTTTTGGCGCCCAATCTGCCTTCAGTCCGCCTTTATTTCACCCCGGCCACTTGAAACCCTTCCGCCTCGAGGAGTTGGCGGATTTTTGGCGCCTGATCGCCTTGAATCTCGATCGCGCGGCCCTTGAGAGTGCCGCCACAGCCGCAGGCGACCCGGACTTTTTTTGCCACGGTTTCGAGGAGTGATAACGGCAGGTGCGTGGCGAAATCGTCGATGACGATCACGGTTTTTCCGCCGCGATGAGCCTTTTCACGGCGGAGCACGACCCGCCCCATTTTCCAGCGCGGCCCCGGGTCAGGTTCTGGGG
>JAYTYG010000207.1:0-7496 GCA_043742585.1 Spartobacteria bacterium | reverse complement strand
TTACGATTCTCCTCTGAAGGCAGAACTACATTTCGCCCCAAAGGCACTACAAATCTCAAGATTTACTCAGAGAGGTAAGCCTCGATGAGAAACTCGGGGTAGGTCATCAGCAGCTCAGCCGTGCCGGCGATGTCCCATGTGGCGAGCTGCTGGCGAATGGCAATCCAGTCGTCGGACTTCTTGTTGGGTTTAACAGCTCGTTTCAAGCGTCCCAAATGAAGGCTTCTCTGGAGATCTGCTTGAATTTGCGGATGATCTCTGCATGGAGGCGGCTCAGGCATGCGGTACGTAGTGAAATTTCGCTAATGACTTCGAAAATTAAGCGCTCCTGTTGATTTAAATTATTGGCGGGTATCCGTGATTATCATGTGGCGTAGTGGCGCGTCCCTGGCGCTGGAATTCTGGGCACCTCGCATTCTGCGCCTTCCTGCTTTGAGGTGGAACAGTTGCGGGGCGCAGCGCTTTATTCGCGCTTCTTTGCTTCGCGGGGCAGGCGGCTTTATACTACGCTTTGATCCTGTGTTTTCCGCTCAATTCATCGTCCCTGCAGAGAGTGTTGCCACGCGGCTGGATCAGTTCCTAGTCGCCCAGCTCCCCGCACTTTCGCGCGCGCGGATTCAGGATTTGATCAAGTCCGCGCACATCCAGCTCAATGGAGGCGCTTCCAAACCCAATGCCCGAGTCCGCTTGGGCGATACCGTCAGCGTGGAGGAGCCGCCTCCGGTGCCTGTGGCCACACTGCCTGAAGCGATCGCCATCGATGTGCTTTTTGAGGACGCCGATTTGATTGTGATCAATAAGGCGCCGGACATGGTGGTGCATCCGGCGGCCGGGAATTGGGATGGTACATTGGTCAATGCGCTCCTATATCACTGCACAGCGCTGTCCGGGGTCGGCGGCGAGCAACGGCCCGGGATTGTGCATCGCTTGGACAAGGACACCAGCGGCTGCCTGGTGGCAGCCAAAAACGATCTCGCGCATCAGAGCCTGTCTGCACAGTTCGCAGGGCGCGAGGTGAGTAAGATCTATCTGGCGCTGGCGGGTGGGCATTTTTCGGAAAAAAGCGGGATCGTCAATGAACCCATTGGGCGGCATCCAGTGGATCGGAAAAAAATGACAGTGGTTGCCAAGGGCAAGCCGGGACGCGCCTCGAGGACGGACTGGCGAGTCATTCAAGAAATCGGCAAGGGATCTTTGGTGGAGTGTACGCTGCACACCGGGCGCACCCATCAAATCCGGGTCCATTTAAAGCATTTGGGACATCCTTTGCTGGGCGACGCCGTTTACGGTCGGGTGGAGGGTTTTCCCCGGCAGATGCTGCATGCCTGGCGGCTTGGCTTTACCCATCCGCGCAGTGGCGAACGCATGAATTTTCAGTCGCCGATTCCCTCGGATTTTATAGAAGCTGGTGTGCCCAGCACCCTGTCATGAACATATCCCAAACTGCCCTCGATATTGTCCATCAGACCTTACGCGACCTTCACGAGCAAGGGGTCGAGTTGCACGCCTCGGCCGAGGCCTTGGCGCGCCTCGCCCGGACCCGTGGTGCGGTCGGCGCCTTGAGCCCTGTTTCCCTGGCCGTCCGAGAGACCGCCCCGGAGCAGCCTGCCAGAGCCGCTGCCGCTCGCAATCCGCAGCCGCAGTATTCAGAACGCGCCCCAATTTCAGAACGCGCCCCAATGTTGGACTCGGTCCCAGCGTCCGCGCCCCCCACAGACGCGCCCGCAGCGGAGCTGCCCCAATTGGTGGTTCGTCCAGTCCGGGCCGTCCGCCCGCTGGATGCCGGTGGCGAGAGTCGGGCCCAACGGCTGGCGGCGCTGCGCGAGCCTGTTATGGTTTGCACCAAATGTCCGAATCTGGTGACCACAAGGACGCAAGTGATCTTTGGCTCGGGAAATCCGGAAGCGGAATTGATGTTCATCGGCGAAGCGCCCGGGGAAGAGGACGATCTGGAGGGAGAACCGTTTTCGGGGCCGGTCGGCACCCTCTTCACCAAGATCATCGAGGCCATGGGTTACCAACGTCAGGACGTGTATATCAGCCATGTGGTGAAATGTCGGCCCCGCATGCTCGGAGGCGAAACTGGGACGCGCAAGCCGAGCCCGGAGGAGATGCATACCTGTCTGCCGTATTTGAAGCAGCAGATTGAGATTATTCAGCCCTTGGTGCTCGTGGCTTTAGGCGCCACCGTGATGGAAGGGCTACTGGGGCAAACTCAACCCATGGGCCGGTTACGCGGTCGTTGGCATGAGTTTGAGGGGATTCCGATGATGGCGACTTATCACCCGGCTTATCTCCTTCGCAATCAAGCGCTTGGGGAAAAGCGCAAGGTTTGGGAGGATATGCTCCTGGTGCTCGAGCGCCTGGAACGCCCGATCTCGGAGAAGCAGCGCAATTTTTTCCGGCCCAAGACTTAGGCCCGAATGCCGATGGAATAAGGATTCGGCGCAGAGCAACAAAGGGCCGGCTGCGATATAACCAGTGGCTGCGTGCTTTGGCCGCGTGACTTTGAGCGAGCCGCTTCCGGAAAATCTCGGGCTTTTTAAACGCGCATTGATTGCTCCGGCCGGCAGTGACGTTAGTCGGTCAACGTCTTGGGCTTGGGCGCGTCCCGCTGGGCGATCCGATTCAAGGCACAATTCGAGAATGCAATCGGCAGGGCCATTAACAACGAACGACGAATCGCGGAGCGGGGGATTTTAAGTCGGGTCGCTGTTTCCAATGGTGCCTGTGCGCGCATGAGCTCCAGAGTTTGGATTCCGATGTGCCACGGCAAAAAGCAGGCCGCCCGCAACCGTGGCGAATGCAGGGCTTCAATATACCGATGCCCGGCTTGGAGCGCCACCTCGGCCCTTTCCATCCAGCGGTCAACGACTGACCTGGCCCGTTGCGGTTGAGTCCTCAGGGTTTCCGCAGTGATCCCTGCGGCCGTCAATTCATCGACTGGCAGGTAACAGCGGCCCGCACGCAAGTCCGCAGGCAGATCGCGCAGGATGTTAATGAGCTGGAGACCTTTGCCAAACTCGATGCCCGCCGCGCAAAGAACTTCGGGCGGGAGTCGGCCGTATCGGCGAAGATTTTGCAGGGAGATCCGAGTCCAGAATTCGCCCACACAGCCCGCGACAAGATAGGTGTATTCGTCCAGATCATCGGCTGACTGGAGGCTGCTGAGCTTGGTCGGATCGGCAAAACGCTCCAGATCGAGAGTCTGGCCTTTAATGATTTTTGCCAGCACGCATTGGATCTCGTGCCGATCAGATTCAGGGAGAGCTGTAAGCCAGGTCAGGCATTCAGGAATCTTGCTGAGGAGATTTTTCTCAGCGGCGTTGCCAGGCGCTATCTCACGTTGCAAGGCACCGAGATTCTCGCTTTCACCGTGGTGCAGCATCCGCCCAAACGCGGCGAGATGTTCGAGTCGCAGCCCCACTGGAGTCTCGTGCGAATCGGCAATCGTGTCGCTGGTTCTGGCAAGCAGATACGCCAAGCCGATTGGGGCGCGAAGCTTGTCCGGCAAGAGCCGCAGAGTAAGAAAAAACGAGCGTGAAACTGAGGCTAAGACCGGCCCGCCGAGCTCGGATCGGCTCATTTCGAAGACGGGATCTCTTTGATTTGGATGCGGCTGGACTCGCAGTTTCCCAACCCCAACTCCGTAGCTGTCTGCAACCATTCCGCACGCGCGCCAATGGGCGGGAGTTTGGCTTCGACCCGCCAGGCTTCGATCCGGCCGAGGGCGGTGGCGTCGAGCGCGACCGGGTCGCTGCTTGCGTAGAGGGTTTTATGGGCAAAGGAATAGTTGCCGTTGCCGTCGGGACCGTTGGCGTATTGCGCAATGAGACCGTCCATGATGGTGATTACAACTTTCGGGCCGACGTGTTCATCCGCATAGAGCGCGGCGATGGATTCACCCCCGGAGTGGTCGCTCTGGAGGAAGCGCCGCCAATTGTCCACATTGGGAACGCTCATATTGTAGAGGGCGCCGGCGATGCCGCAAGAGGACTCGTCGCTGAGCACTGGGACATTGATCACTTTGGTCACCTGTCGACTGAGGACATTGGCGATATAACTGCTCGAACTCAGCATGTCACCGTCGTTGGCTTTATGGTTGAACGGTCGCTTTTGTTTTTCACTGAAAAGGACGTCACCCCAGATGAGTTTGCCCAGCACCGGCGCGAGAAAAACCGCGCTGCGATCATAGTCGTTGACCCCGGTGATACTGCGCAACTGGTAGTCGCCACGTTTCTGGTTGAATTGGGCCGCGTTGAGCCGGTTCAGATCCCGATCCCATACGATGATTTGCGTTCTCGGAATGCCTGCCGCCGCGAGCCCGTCAATGATCGCTTCCACGACTCCTGGATGTGAGGAAAAATAGCGGCCGCCTGCTGCGGATACCTTGATCCCCACCCGGTCTTTGGGTTGAACCAAGCTGCCCCACGCGCTGGCTAAATCTTTCCGTCCCGTAAATGCCAAAACCAATTCGTTGACCATTCGTCGCGTCACTGCGGGATTTTCATCCATGCGATCTATGGCGTCCGGGTGCCTCACAGAAAACACGGTCGAAATCTCCTTGGGCCGAGATTCGGGCGCAGTCTGGCCTTGGACGCTGGCCGTTAAAGCCAAGCAAAGGAGCCTCAGAATGTTCTTCAACACAGGCGGCGACTATTTATAGACATCGACTCCCTGTCAATTTTCCCCGGCACGAGCGCGTCACGGGCGCATCTTGATTCTTTACAAGCTCAGCTCCAAAGGCGCCCGAGGTATGAAGTATGAATGATAACGATTCGGAGAACGCAGGGGGCGTTGATCCCGAAGGCTTCGCCGCCTTCATCCTTCCTAATTTATCTCTCTTCCGGTTGTGTGACTTTAATCGAGATGCAGTGCGTTGAGTAGCGGAAGATCAATCAAGCCGTTCGCAGGTATCCCATATCCGGATTTAAACGCCCGAATCGCGTTACGGGTGGACTGGCCTACATTCCCGTCGATGTTCCCCCGGTAATATCCGCGCGAGCGCAAGGCGAGCTGAATGTCCACCGCAAGATTTGGTACCGATGGGGCGGGCGCGAACTCTGGCTCGTAATGAATCTGGTGGTAGCGTATCCCGCCCGGGGCAGCCGGATCATCTATTACTCGGTAGGCATATGAATACGGTCGGTAACAGCGGGGTCTGGCCTCTTTATCTACTATAGTTACAGGTATCCGGTATCGATACGGCATAAACGTTAAAGAAGCATAAGGAGACTGCTCGGGGAAAGCGTTGGGAGTCAGCGACAGGGAGCAAGCTATGAATAGAGACTTTAGATTTATAAACGTTTTCATCGCACTAAAAGAATCGCGTGCGACCGCGTAAATAGGCGGGTCCAGTTTCAGTATTTTTTTGGCGGGGTCATCTTAAAGACGGGGATGGGAAATATAGAGCACGCACGCAGTTCATTGAGCAGGATCGACTGATCGTGACGCTTGAGTTTGGCCGATTTTCATAAATGGCCGACAGCAGCCGGAGGCGTTTAAAGCCATTAGCCAGGGGTTGAGTCTGCGACACCCCTGGACCTTGTCATCTCGATTCCGACCGCGGGATCCTCCGGGTCATTGACGGCAAAGGCGGCCGCAATCGCGAGGTGCCTATCTCGCCCCGGATGCTGGAGCGGCTGCGGGGTTATTGGCGTTTTCATGGCAACCGGCAGTGGCTGTTTCCAGGCGTAGGCCGCGCGTGGCGCAACCGCACGCAGTCGCTCGCGACCGCCATGGGCAATCCCACGCTCAGTCCGAACGTGTCCCCAAGCAGGCCGCGTGGATCTAGTAAAGAATACTATCCTGACTCCTTTTTCGCGGCTCCTTTAACGCAGAAGTTTAACGCAGAGGTGCAGATGCGCAGATGCGCAGATGCGCAGAGGATAGAAATGGGGCTGGGTGCCTGTCTCCCCTTACTTCTCTGATTTACTCTGGAAATCCTTAAGCTAGTGCCATTCTATCCTGACTCCTTTTTCGTGATTCTAGTAGGCCTAAATGGCTGGAATTGGAGGTCTTTAGCGCGTTGATTTGTAAGTCCGACAAACGCCTAGGAGTTGCCACCATTGGTGATTTGCGGGCGCATAGTTTCAGCTTCGATGCGCCGAATAAGCCCGAGACAGTAGATAAGCGGGAGTATGCCAATGACGCCAAATGAACAATCAACAAGACGCCAATATAAAGGAATGGCCCGAATCGGACCGCAGATCAGCGCCAGAGGGACAACGCCGAGGCAGGCAGCGATGCCAGTGTAGATCGTTGCCCTGCCGGTAAGCGGATTGATGAGCGGGCCGATGAAAAACATCGCGATAACGATGTGGCCAAACGCCAGCCAGTCGGTGCCGTATGCCATCCACGGATACTGTGAGTATGTGTGCTCAAGGCCATGTCGAACGGTGAGAATCCAGAATGTCAGTCCACTATACCCTTCTGGACTTTGCGCGGCCCCTGCGCCGAGCAGATTTGCTAGAACTTTGAGTTCAAGCAGAAGCGGGAATGCTGTCACACCGCTCACAACGAGGCCGATGATGAAGATCGCCATTACCGCCCGGAATCGGTGTGCAGGAGGGCATGACCACCTTGGCTTCTGATTCTGGTTCATTAGCGCGTACTAGGTTTTGGCATTCGTCCGCTAAGCATATCGGCTTGCTCATGCCACTGGTGCCTGCGGTCGCGCATGATGAGCGCGTGATCGAAGGTGATGCTGCCAGCCGGAAATGCCGAGTCGTCGGAGAAAAGGGATGACTCGACGTGCTCAACTGCTAGCGGACATACCTGCCAGCCGTCGGTCTGAAGCCGGATACCGTCCAAACGGCAACAATCGCGCGTCACGGAGTAGCCTACACTGCCGCCCTCGAAATAGGCTGACGACTCGGACAGTGACTCAAAGCAAGATGACGCAGGCAATGAATCGCTCTCGTGTGCGCGAAGCTCAACCGCCATGCGTCCGTCGCGGGCGTGGATTGACATGGCAATGCGAGCGCCGTCATCTGTGACTGCGAAATCTGCCAATTGATGCTCGCCTGGGAAAATGCGTCCGCCCGCAAAATGGTTAAGCCATGAGCCGGTATCGCGGCGTGGTATAAACACACCCTCGCGCGACTCGCCGGAAGGGTCGTCCCACTGGACGGCGATACGGTGAGCGGCGTTCTCGCTGGAGATGCCGCAGAAGCGTGGCAGCCAGCCGGGACGGATCTGCTCAAGCCGGATAAGGCAGATGCCAGCAATGGCGTAGCCACGGTGCAATTTGGGGCGGAATGGCGACGGCAGAAAGCGCCGCATAACCTCCGCGTCCACCCGGAAGTTGACGAGCAATCTGCGACGAATCAGGCCGTGGATGATGGGAAGGCGCATGTTGTGGAGTTAAGCGCAGCGGTGCCGCATTTGTGCTGTGATATTCAGACATCCTGACCTGCCGGGAAAGTGTTTGATCTCAATGTGACATATTTGAGCCGGAGCGAGGTGCCTGGGTGGCAGGTTTGGGTCTCGTTAAG
>JAYTYG010000206.1:0-14569 GCA_043742585.1 Spartobacteria bacterium | reverse complement strand
ATCCCGTTGGGATATAGAGGATCCCGTTGGGATATAGAGGATCCCGTTGGGATATAGAGGATCAGCGATTACAGACAATTTAGATACGTATGCCCTGCTACTTGTGTGCCTTCCCGTATCGTCGAAATTCTCGGTTTCGCTAACCCCAATATTTAGCGTGGATCAGGCACTAGGTAACAAGCGTTAGCGGTCGGTGACCTGTAGGGCCACGATACCCGTGCGATTCCACGGCCGTTCACCCACTGTCACGCCGACCCATTCCTTAACTTAATGGCAGTGCGGCGCCGCGCTGGCTGGGACCGATCGCGAAGATTGGCGGCCCCTCGGAATCCCCCATGGAATCTGAGGCGCCCCGGACCTCGGCGAGCGAGTCTCAGCCCTTGGGATCTCCGGGCAGCTTCTCCCCATCCATCCGCTCCAATTCTTGGGCGGTGAATTCCTGAGCCATCATCACCCCCTTGGCGACGAGAAAGCTGACCATCAATCCGAGAATAAAAATCGTGACGGCATATTCCATGACTTACCTCCCTTTTCGCGCGTTAATACCATGTGAGAGAACGACCACGCGCACTCCGACCCAGAGGCTGAGGATGCTCGGCACCCAGATTCCAACAAATAGCCCATACTCATGGCTAACGAGAAACCAGAGGGAAACGCTCGCCACAAAGCTGACGAATGCTCCGATGAGAAATGGGTAATCAATTTTGTGGAACATAATGTAAATCGAGTCGGAGGGATCTGCGCGCGGCGGCAAGCCACACAGCATTCAATAAACGTGGCAAGTTGCCCTGCGGATGCCTGCGGTTGTGAAAATGCATGCGTCGCGTGCGCTCCGCTGGCCTTCTCATTGCTCAAAACCATCCTCGACGCCCCTGCCGGATTACGCGTCCACACCGCTCGCGGAAGCGTATCTCCATTGCCTCAAAAGTGAATCCCATCAACAAACCCACGATCCCCCCGCGCGTCAACGTGGGCATGGAACTCCAACGCAAACTCGAAATCCTCGCCGACGCGGCGAAGTACGACGCCTCCTGCGCCAGCAGCGGCGCGGCGCGGAAGGATTCGCGGGACGGGAAAGGCGTGGGATCGACGGGCGGGTCGGGGATTTGCCATTCGTATGCGCCGGATGGGCGATGCATATCGTTGCTGAAACTTTTGCTGACGAACGTATGCCTTTACGACTGTCACTACTGCATAAATCGTCGTTCAAGTAATGTGCAGCGCGCAAGGTTCACACCGGAAGAGGTGGTAAAACTCACGCTCGATTTCTATAAGCGGAATTATATCGAAGGACTCTTCCTCAGCAGCGGCATCATCCAGAGCGCGGACTACACCATGGAGCTGATCATCTCAGTCGCGCGGCAACTGCGCGAGGTGCATCACTTTCGCGGCTACATTCATCTCAAGACCATCCCCGAGGCGTCCCCGGCGCTCATCGAGCTGGCCGGGCGTTATGCCGACCGCATCAGTATCAATATCGAGCTCCCCACCCAGGCGGGACTCGAAACGCTGGCGCCGGAAAAGAACCTGGCCCGGACGCAGCAGGCGATGGGGCACATCTGCGGGAAGATCGACGAGCGCCGCGCGGACAAGCGCAAGCCCGATGCGCCGAAGCCGCCGCCCTTCGCCACGGGACAAAGCACGCAGATGCTCGTCGGCGCGGATGCTTCGAGCGATGCCGACATCCTCCAGTGCGCGGATGTGCTCTACAGCGATTTCCGGCTGCGGCGCGTGTATTATTCGGGCTTCAGCCCCATCCCCGAGCCCTCGAAGCTGCTGCCCATCAAGCCGCCGCCGCTGGTGCGCGAGCATCGGCTGTATCAGGCGGACTGGCTGCTGCGCTTTTACGAATTCAAAGTCGGCGAGCTGACCACCGCCGACGCGCCGAATCTCGATCTCGACCTTGACCCGAAGCTCGCCTGGGCGTTGCGCAACCGCGCCATCTTTCCCGCCGACGTGAACCGCGCGCCGCGCGAGATCTTACTGCGCGTGCCGGGCCTCGGGGTGCGCAATGTGGATCGCATCCTCGCGGCGCGTCGTTACACCCGGCTGCGGCTGGCGGACTTGGTAAGACTCCGGATGCCGATGAAAAAAGTGATGCCCTTCATCATCGCCGCCGATCACACGCCGGTGCGGCTCGGGCTCGATGGGGATGATTTGCGCGCGCGCTTTTTGCCGCCGCCACGGCAGTTGGATTTTGATTTTGGGGCGGCGCCGCCCTCTGCGGGTCTCACCTCGGACCTCACTTCGGACCTCACCTCAGTCCGCAGCGGCGAGCTGTAGTTATGCGGAACGTGTGTATACAGCCCAGCTTCGAAGGCTGGCGGGACCAGGCGCGCGCGCTTCTCGCACACGGTGTCACGCCCGACGCCGTCCTCTGGTCCGACGATGTGGCGGAAGGCGCGCTGTTTGCCGCGGACGAGATCGCCGCCCCCAAGCCCGGCGCGCTGCCCGCGCTGCCCGCGCTGCCCGCGCTGCCAAACGTGCCCAGGGCGCCCGCAGCTTTTCTCGACATGGCCCGCACGGCCGCCGCGCACACCGACCCGAAGCGCTGGGCCGCGCTGTATCGCCTGCTTTGGCGGCTCACGCTCGGCGGCGAGCGGCATCTCCTTTCCATCCCCACAGATCGCGACCTGCGCCAGATCCAGCAATGGTGCAAAGCCGTCGGGCGCGATATTCACAAGATGCATGCCTTCGTCCGGTTCCGGCTCGTCGGCACCGAGGCGGCCACCGGGCGCGAGCAGTTTGTGGCATGGTTCGAGCCTGAGCATCGCATTGTGCGACTGACTGCGACGTTCTTTCAAAAGCGGTTTGCCGGGATGGACTGGTCCATTCTGACGCCGCATGAATGCGTGCATTGGGACGGCTCCGCGCTGCATTTCACCCCCGGCGTCCCGCGCAGTGCCGCCCCCGATGAAGACGCGCTGGATGGCCTCTGGCGCAGCTACTACCGCAGCATCTTCAATCCCGCCCGGCTCAAGGTCAAAGCCATGCAATCCGAGATGCCAAAGAAGTATTGGAAAAACCTGCCCGAAGCCGAGCTCATCAGCGAACTCATCGCCGGAAGCTCGGCGCGCGTGGAGGCGATGCTCGAAACCGAAGAGCGCCCTGCAAAGCCTGCGCCGAAGAATGCCTATCTCGAAAAACTGCGGCAGATGAACGCAGAGCCGCAGAAAATGGACGACAAGGGGACAGGAACCTTGTTTTAGCCGCAGAGAACACAGAGAAAACAAAGTATTTCTGTGTTTCAAGTCTTTGTGATCTTTGCGTTCTCTGCGGCTAAACTCTCCCCCCAATACCATGCGGCATCTTATTCTCATCCTCGGCGACCAGCTCGATGCAGACTCGGCGGCCTTCGACGGCTTCGACCCAGAGCAGGACACCATCTGGATGGCCGAGGTGGCGCATGAAGGCACGAAGGTGTGGAGCTCCAAGCCCCGCATCGCAGTGTTCCTCGCCGCCATGCGGCACTTCCGCGACTCGCTTCGGGCGCGCGGCTGGAAAGTTTTCTACCGCGAACTCACCAGTGACGCCGCCGTCTGGCGCGGTGCGGAGGGCCGGGTGCGGCCGGCCTTGGGCGACACCTTCGCGGAGGCCCTGGCCGAATCGCTCGCCACCCTCAAGCCCACGCGCGTCGTGCTGGTCGAGCCCGGGGAGTGGAGCGTGCGCGAGGAAATCCGCACAGCGATCCAGTCGGCGGACCTCCCCCTGGAGCTGCGCGAGGATCGGCATTTCCTCTGTAGCCATGCCGAGTTTGCGGCCCACGCGGAAGGTCGAAAACAACTGCGGATGGAGTTCTTCTATCGCGAAATGCGCAAGCGCCACGGCGTGCTCCTCGATGAGGGCAAACCGACCGGCGGCGATTGGAATTTCGACAGCGAGAATCGCAAAAGCTTCGGCAAGAGCGGCCCGGCGTTGCACCTGACGCCGCGGAGTTTTCCGCCGGATGCAATCACGCGCGGCGTCCTCGACCTGGTGAATGCGCGCTGCGCCAGTCACCCCGGCGACCTCGCGCAATTCGACTGGCCGGTGACGGCGGCCGATGCGGAGGCCGCCCTGCAGGATTTTATCGCGCATCGCTTGGCGGAGTTCGGTGATTGGCAGGATGCCATGTGGACTGCGGAGCCGTGGCTCTTTCACAGCCGGCTGAGCGCGGCGCTGAACTTGAAGCTGCTCCACCCGCGCACGGTCATCGCTGCGGCCGAGACCGCGTATCGCGAGGGCCGGGCGCCGCTCGCCAGCGTCGAGGGATTCATTCGCCAAATCCTCGGCTGGCGCGAATACGTGCGCGGCGTTTATTGGCGGTTCATGCCCGGTTACCTGGACTTGAACGCACTCGGCGCGGACCAGCCACTGCCGAAGTTCTACTGGACCGGCGACACCGAGATGGCGTGTTTACGCGACGCCATCGGGCAGACGCTGCGGCTCGGCTACGCGCATCACATTCAGCGCCTCATGGTCACGGGCCTCTACGCGCTCATGCTCGGGGTGCGCCCGCGCGAAGTGCATGAGTGGTATCTCGCTGTCTATGTGGATGCGGTCGAGTGGGTGGAACTCCCGAACACGCTCGGCATGTCCCAGCACGGCGACGGCGGGCTCATGGCTAGCAAGCCCTACGTGGCCACGGGCAAATACATTCAGCGCATGTCAAACTACTGCGCCGGATGCCGGTTCGATCCCGCCGAGGCGACCGGCCCGAAGGCGTGCCCGTTCACCACGCTTTACTGGGATTTCCTGCTCCGGCACGAGCCGATGTTGCGCAAGAACCAGCGCATGGCCATGCAAGTGCGTAATCTCGCGCGACTCGACGACCCGAGACGCGCTGCCATTCGCCAGCAGGCGGCTGACATCCGCGCGCAAAGCGGCGACGGGTGAGGGGGAGTAACCGCTTGATTTGGATCGATCATTTAGCCGCATAGATCGCAAAGACTGGTCATTCAAAAATTCCCTGTGCGCGCTGTGTTCCCTGCGGTTTTCATCTCCGGGTTCCTTTCATGAGCCATCTTACCGTCAGCCCTGCCCAACGACTCGCGATGCGCGAGCGCCCATCCACTCCCATCGTGGGCCGCCAGTGCTGGAGCGATTTGCTTTTCCTGCATTGGAAAGTCGACGCGCGCGCCGTCCAGGCCACGCTGCCGCCCGGCTTGTTCGTCGATACCTTCGAGGGCGCCGCCTACCTCGGTCTCGTGCCTTTCTTTATGGAACGCGTGCGCCCGGCCTGGCTGCCGCCGCTGCCTTGGGTGTCGTGGTTTCTCGAACTCAACGTGCGCTCCTACGTCCACGATCGCGAAGGTCGGCCCGGTGTTTGGTTTCACTCGCTGGATTGCAATCAGCCCCTCGCCGTGGCCATCGCCCGCCGGTTCTTTCACCTCCCGTATTTCCACGCGCAGATGCGCGCGACGCGCCGCCACGGCGCCGTCGAGTATCATTCCCAGCGGCGCGGGACTCCTACGCTCTCGTCCTACGCCTGGCAGCCCGCCGCCGACACCCGCGAAGCTTTGCCCGGGTCTCTGGAATTTTTCCTGGTCGAAAGATACCTGCTTTTTGCCAGTGACCCGAGCGGTGCCCTGCACCACGGCCGGGTGCATCACCAGCCCTATCGAATCTCGCACGCTGTGGTGCCGGAGTTTTCCGTGGAGCCAGCGCGGCTGGCAGGCTTCGAGCTCGCCGGGCAACCCATTTCCAGCCTGTGCGCGAGCACGGTGGACGTGTCGATTTTCGGGCTCGAGCGCGATTCAGCGCGGAAATAATAGCCGCAGAGAGCACAAGGTTTAAGAATATCCGATTCTGGCTGGTCGCATATTTCCGGAGTTTTAACGCGGAGGCGCAGAGAGGATTGGGATTTGGAAAGCAGCCTTCACTGACAACCCGTCCAGTGGCGTCGCGTCTGGTGGGTTGAGGTGGAACCAGCGAACCGGCAACATCCACAGAACTATGACCCAGGGCTCAGCGCCGCGCACCGCATTGAAATCGCAGCAGGGCTGATCATTTTCCCTCCATGCCATTGCGCAGGAGGTCCTCGCCGGTGGCGCGGAGCAAACGGGTGCGGGCCACGGAGTAGTCGCGCAGGCCTTGGAACTTGGACGAAAGTCGTGCGCGCATCCGTCAGGGCCGTCTGCGCGCTGAGGACTTCGACCTGGGTGGCAGCGCCTTCATCGTAGCGCATCTGGACAAGGCCGAGCGCAGTGGCGGCTTTCCCGATGGTCTTCGCTTCCGCATCGAGCACGGCGCGCGCGGTGCGCAAGCCGCTCCAGGCCGTGCGCACCTGCAATTCCACGATGCGCATGGTCTCGGCTTTCGCTTCCCCGGCTTTGCCACGAAGGGCGACGGCTTCCACGACGCGCCCCTTGGTGAGGAACCCGTCGAAGATCGGCCAGGAGACTTGGCCGCCGAGGAACCCGCCGTGCAGTTCGTCGCCCGCGTTGCGGGTCTGCACGCTCGGCTTGGCCCCGGCTTTCGCGGTGATGATGTTTTCGTCCCGGAGCTGCTCCTCCTTTTGCAGCGCGCCGATCTCCGTGCGGTTGAGCAGCGCGGCGGCAAGCGCCGAGGAAAGTTCGCGCCGATACGGACGCGCTTCCAGCGGGCTGGTGAGGTTGAGGGGGAGATCGTCGGAGACCGTGACCGGCAGGTCCTGGCCGAGCTGCTCGACAAAAACCTGTTTGGCCACGCGATGCGCGCCGACAGCTTGCACCAGCGCAGCCTCGGCGTTGGCCACTTCGACTTCTTGGCGCAGCACGTCGAACTCGGTGACCGCGCCGGCGGCGGCCTTGATCCTGGCCACCCGGAGATATTCGCTGAGCAGTTTCACGGAAGCCTCGCGCACTTCGATCTGTTTGGCGGTGCTCAGCACGTCGTCGTAGGCGATGCTGACTGAGCGCAGGATGTCGGCGGCCGTGCTCTCAAACGCCAGCACGGCCTGCTCGCGGATCAGCTTCGAAGAACGCAGGGCGGACAGCATCCGGCCGCCTTCGTAGAGGGATTGCACGAGCCGGATCTCGGTGCTCCATTCCTGATTGTTCACACGCGGTCTGTTGCCTCCGCCCAATTCCAGCATGCCCAGCGCGGGCAGCGTTACATCCACCTTCGGAATCTCGCGGTTCTGGTTCGCTTCGATGAGCGAATCCTGTCGCACCCGGTATTGGCCTTTTTGGAGCAACTGCGGGAAAACGATCGCCTTGATCTGGATTGAAACGCCGGCGGCAGCTTCGAGTTCTTTTTGCGCCTGCAATATCGTGCCGTTGTGGGCCAGCGCGATGTTGAGCGCTTCGACTTTCGAGAGCGGCCGGCGGAGACTGGCGAGCTCGGCATTTCCGTTGCCGCCGCCCTTCGCGGGCACCGCTCGCTTCGCAGGCACCGCTCCCTTCACGGCCCCGCCTCCCTGCGCAGGCGCCAAGGTCGCGAGCACCGCGAGGACCGTCAGCAGTGGAAAGCCCTTCATCTCATCAATGCGGTGAATGCTCTGCCGCCGGCGCTTCTGTCGTGAGCGGCTGTTGCTTTTCCCCGCCGATTTTTCCGATGAGGTAGAAGAGCACCGGGATGAGAAAAATGGCGATGAAGCTCGCGGCCAGCATCCCGCCAATGACCGTGAAGCCCATGACCTGCCGCGAGAGTCCGCCGGCGCCGCTGGCTTTGGCGAGCGGCACGCAACCGAGGATGAAGGCGAAGCTCGTCATCAGAATCGGCCGGAGCCGCAGCTTGGCGCCTTCGAGCGCGGCATCCATGAGAGGCAGTCCCTCCTCCACTTTCATCTTGGCAAATTCCACGATGAGAATCGCATTTTTCGCCGCGAGCCCGATGAGCATCACCAGACCGATCTGCGCGTAGATGTTGTTTTCGTAATGTCCCACCAACAGCGCGGCAAAGGCGCCAAAGACAGCGATGGGCGTGCCGAGCAGGACGCTAAAGCGCAGCGACCAGCTCTCGTATTGCGCCGCTAAAATCAGAAAAACAAAGAGCAGCGAGATCGCAAAAATCACCATCGGCGAGACGCCTTCGCTGGCCTGCTTTTCCTGGAAGCTCATGCCGAGATACGCAAAGCCAAGCTCGTTGGGCATCGTCTGCTTGAACACCTCCTCCATCGCTTTCATCGCCTGCCCGGAGCTGTAGCCGACCGCAGGCGTGGCGTTGATTTGTGCCGAGCGATAGAGGTTGTAGCGCATCGTGAATTCCGGGCCGCTGATCGGCCTCGGGCTCGTCACCGCGCTGAGCGGCACCATCGCGCCCTCCCTGTTCTTCACGAAGAACTGGCCGACCTGCTCGGCGCTCTGGCGGTAGTCACCCTCGGCTTGCACAAAGACCTGCCACTGGCGGCCGAAGCGGTTGAAGTAATTCACGAAGTAACCGCCCATGAAAGTCTGCAACGTCTGATAAACCGCGCTCAGATCGACGTTCTGCTTGAGCACCTTGTCGCGGTCCACATCCATGAAAATCTGCGGCACTGCGGGCGAAAACATCGGCGTCACACTCGCAAGCTCCTTCCTCTCCCGCGCCGCGCCCACGAGCTTCATCACGTTCTCCGCTAGGAAACCCACGTCTTTCCCCGCGCGATCCTGGAGCAGGAAAGTCACGCCCCCGCTGGTGCCGATCCCGGGAATGGCCGGCGGCGAAAAGGCGAAGGCGCGCCCGCCGGGGACTTGTGAAAATGGGCTGTTCACGTGCTTGAGGATCGCGGCGTATTGCTCCTCGGGCGCCTTGCGTTCGGCCCATTCCTTGAGCGAGACAAAGAACGTGCCGCCGTAGCTCGTGTTCACCCCGGTGAGAATGTTCATGCCGGTGACGGTGCTCACGAACTCAATGCCGGGCGTGGCCTGCAAAATCTGCTCGCACTGGCGCATCACCTCGTCCGTGCGCTGGAGCGATGCGGCGTCGGGCAGAATGACCTGCGCGTAGAAATAGCCCTGGTCTTCCTCCGGCAGAAAGCTGGCGGGAATCCGCTGGCCGAGCATGCCGGTGAGGAAGGTGATGCCGGCGAGGAGGAGGATCGCGACTAGCCATTTGCGGATCAGGAAACGGCACACGCCGACGTAGCCATTGGTCGCGGAGCCGAAGCCGCGATTGAACAAATCAAAGGACTTCTGCAACAGGCCCGAGCCTTTCTTCTTGGGCTTGAGCAGCAGCGCGGAGAGCGCGGGCGAAAGCGTGAGCGCGTTGAACGCCGAGATCATGACCGACACGGCGATCGTCACCGCGAACTGCTGATACAAGCGCCCGGTGATCCCGGGAATGAACGCAGTGGGCACGAACACCGCCGCGAGAATCAGCGCGATGGCGATCACCGGCCCGCTCACTTCCTGCATCGCTTTGAACGTGGCTTCCTTCGGCGAAAGCCCGTGCTCGATGTGATGCTCCACGGCTTCGACCACGACGATGGCGTCATCCACCACCAGACCGATCGCCAGCACCAGGCCGAAGAGCGAGAGCGTGTTCACCGTGAAGCCGAACAGCGGGAACAGCGCAAACGTGCCGACCAACGACACGGGCACGGCGAGCAGCGGAATGAGCGTGGCGCGCCAGCCCTGGAGGAAGATGAAGACCACGAGGATGACGAGGGCCAGCGCCTCCTCAAGGGTCTTGATGATCTCCGCCATGCCTTCGGTGACTGCGAGCGTGGTGTCCAGGCAGATGACATATTCGAGGTCGGCCGGGAATTTCGGCGACAGCCTTTTGATGGACTTCTTCGCGCCATCCGCGGCGGCGATGGCGTTGGAACCGGGGAGTTGATAGAGCGCGACAAGCGCGGCGGGCTTGCCGTTGAGCAGGCCGTTGATCGCATAGTTCTGTGCGCCGAGATCGATGCGGCCCACGTCCTTCACTCGCAGCATGGAGCCGTCGGGATTCGCCCGCACCACGATCTGGCCGAACTCCTCCGGCGTCTGCAAACGGCCCTGGGCGCGCACCGCATAGGTGAACTCCTGGCCCTTGGGAATCGGCTCGCCGCCAATGGTTCCCGCCGGATTCACCGCGTTCTGCGTCTGCACGGCCTGGAGGATTTCCGGGATCGTGAGGCCGAGTTTCGCGAGCTGATCGGGTTTTACCCAAATGCGCATCGCATACATGCGACGACGCACGATCGCGTCCACATCATCTACTGCCAGGACAAGGACCGGGGCATGTGGTTCCTGCCGGGAAGCGGCCTTGGGCCGATGCAGCCGAAGGGCCGCGCGATCCTGAAGCAAATCGTCGAAGGGCTGAAATGACGCGGAGTAGCAGGAATTTAACGCAGAGACGCAAAGGCGCAGAGGGGGGAAATGCAAATGGATGGTGGGGCGCAAATGAAGATAGCAGCTGCAAGTGGATGCTGGGGGGGCTGGGGGGGCTGGGCATCTCCTCTGCCGCTCTGGCCCCAGTGGAAATGGCGGGGAGCCGTGAACCGCCAACGATCTCAGGTGAATCCCAAGTTTTTCCGATTCTATGGTCTGCGCCTTAGCTCCGCGGCTCTGCGTTAAACTTCCGGCTGCATCATTCCATTCCACTTGCGACCCCCCATTTCATCCCTCCGCACCTCTGCGTTAAATTCCCAACCAGCCAACAATTCAAGCGACTGCAAACTCATCCTGCTCGATCCCAGCGAGCGGCAAAGCCCGCTGGTGGTTATGCAGGAAGGCTACGCGCCGGGCAATCCGACGTGCCGGATGCGGATGTTTTACCTCCAGCATGACGGAATGTGGATCGACGAAATCGCCCGCAGCACCCGACCCGATAGCGAAATCGCTCAGATCGTCTTTGAGACTGCGGCCGAGGCGCTCCAAGTGCTCACTCCGGCCTGTTCGGCAAAGCGCTCATCCACGAGCTGCCCATCACCGATAAAGACGCGCAGGCATATGCGGCGCGGCTGCAAGGCCGCTCGCCGCAGGACCTCTTCCGTCAATTCCTTGCCCGGCATCGCAAGGAGCAAACGAAAGCCTGATTTGCGGCCGGGCAACCCGGAATTTTAACGCAGAGACTCAGAGGCGCGGAGAGGGTTGGAATTTGGAAATGTAAGGCGCACTGATTTTTGGCCCGGGAACGGCCCCGGCGCCGCCTGCGCGTGCCGTCCAAGGCCTTTCCATTTCTTATCCTCTGATGGCCTCCGCGTTAAATTATCAGCGGCGCTGCGTTACGGGATGGCGTTCGAGATCGATGCGCCGACAGCACGTGCGCACGTTCAGGGCGCGATTTTACCTGGCCGCAGGTTTCTCTGCCCTCATGGTTCCGGGTGAATTTGCGGATAAATTCCGGCTGAAAGGCTGTTTTTGGGTTTAACAGCAAAGATGCCAGAGATTGAACTCCAAGAGTTCTCTGTGTTCTCTGCGGCTGTCCCCTCCGGATCCTGGTCGGCGTGGTGACGCGCTTCGCGTTCGTCGAAAACAACGGAAAATAATTATGAAAATCATCGCTATCATCGCCGGGGCATTGCTCGGGCTCATCTTTGTTATGTCCGGGCTCATGGTCCTGTTGCACCTTGCCCCGGCGCCGCCGCCGTTTCCGGACGGGAGCGCGGCCGGGCATTTCATGGCAGCGTTTGCGACTACCGGCTATCTCACGTTCGTGAAGTGCTTCGAGGTCCTCGGGGGATTGCTCATCGCGGTTCCCAAGACTCGCCGGGCCGGGCTGCTGGTGCTTGGCCCAATCATCATCAACATCCTGGCATTTCACGGCTTCATCATGCAGGGGGTGGGACTGTTCTCGCCGATGCTCCTCGGGATCGTCGCCTTGACGCTGATTCTTGTTTGGGTGGAGCGCGCGGCTTTCTGCGCGTTCGTGTGCCAGCGATGCGGCGCAAAGCCAATCAGCAGCCTTCGCTGACAACCCGCCCGCCAGCTCCATGCCTGTCCGGACATTGAGTTGGGCGAGAGGCGCGCCGGAATTTGCCACTAAGGAGTCACGCAGTTACCGGGATTAGCATCACTGCGAGCCGGTGTTTTTCTGCCTGGGATAAAAGCCGCTCACGAACGCGGCACGCACAACATGTTCACGGGCTACCGCCCCTCGCCCGCTGATGGGATCGATCCAGTGGATCCGCGACCACGGGCTCAAAAATCGCCTCGAAGCGCCCGAATCGTTTCTGAGCCGCATCAACGGCCTGTGCATGGCGATGGCGCAAGCGGGGAAAACGTTCGTGGTCGATTCCAAGAAAAAGCGCAAGGCCGTGCTGCGCCAGATGAAGAAAGTGCTCAACGCCGTCGAACGGCACTCGCTGGCCCATCGCCGACTCCTGGACGAGGAGTGGGAAACAACCGGTGTCAGCCGGGGTCGAGTGGAGGCCGTGTTGCGGCGCATGGATAACATTCTTGAACAACTGCCTACGGCAAAAAAGCAAGCCTGCGAGCGCATCATCGGCGAACGCTAGGTGCCCAACGCCGAAAAGATCCTGAGTCTATATGACGGGGATCTGCACGTCATGAACCGCGGCAAGGCCTCGGGCGAGTTCGACAACGCGCTTTTCCTCTGCGAGCAGAGCGACGGCTTGATCCTGCATTACAAGCTCACCCGCGAGACGCCCAAAGCCGATGTGCAAATCCTGCGGGAAAGCATCCTGCGCGTCGACGCCATTGGCTGCGGCAAAGCCTTTGCCGTGGTGACCGATCGCGGTTTTGACTGCGCGAAAAACCGCGAGTATCTGGAGGAACTCGACCTTTTCAACGGGATCTGTTCGCGAGATACCGCAGAATTAAACCGCCGCAAACAGGAGGACCTCTTCGTGGGGTACCAAGAACGGCGCGCGCAGACTGAAGGCCGTGTGGCGATCCTCAAGAGCGTGTTTATCGGCGCGCGTTGCCGGGCCAAGGGTTTTGAAAACCGCGAGGCGCAAGTGGACTGGGCGGTGTTGACGCACAATCTGTGGCTGCTGGTAAGGCTCAGGAAAAAGCAGTTGGCGGCGAGGCTGGAGTTAGCAGCCGCCGCGTAACGCGCTTCGGCGCAAAGGGCGAGCAAATCAGCGAAACAGGAGCCGCGAAAAAGGCCTCCTGTGGAAAGCCGTGCCCGTGTAAATGACTAAAATTCCGGTTTGCACAGCGCGCGACGGCGTTTGCGGCTCGATTTCGTGCAGTATACGGATCAATCCGCGCTTCTTTTGTTATAACAACGGGCGATATAGTGAGGAGCCTCCAGAAAAAACGGCCGTTCTGGGACAGGCTCTAATATAGAGCCTGTCCCAAGGGGCAACCCAGGATGGGAAGGCCGCACGCAGGTCCGGCTCCGTCGCCACGGAGGGGCAGTTACGTGTGTAGCCGTGGTTGAGCGCAGCGAGGCCTCGGATGAAGGATAAAACGTCCCGAGCCGCGTAGCGGCGTCACGGGAATAGGGCGTTGGGAAAGGCGTCGATGCAAGGACATCATAGCTTGAGTAATCCTGTGCAAAGGAGGGGCACCGACGACTCTCCAAAGAAGTAAGCGTGGAAGGTCTCGCCGCGACGTGGCTCAGGCTCGGGGCGGGGCGCTTCCGTGGCCTCGCTGAGGCGCGACCACGGCTATTCAAGTGATTGCCGCTACGCGGCGCCAGCGCGCTTGAAAATTCCTAGCGTGAAACCCTAACTCGGCCACTCCCAGAAATATAACCACCGATTTTGGCCGAAACTCGCCAAAGTCGGCGTTTGTCGCTCACTCGTTCCGCCCGCGAGCGCTCATCCCCACAGCATTCCGGTTTGGGGACAGGCTCTATATTAGGAGCGATTGAGATATTAGCGTTTTTAAACGCTATTCACTTAATGCGTTGACCAATTTCGTGCATGTGCGCCATAGAGGCTTGAAATCTTTCCATTGCATTGCTCACCTTTGAGTCGGCCCGAAAACGCTCGGCAAGGCTCCGTATGCCGGTTGGAACGGAGGAATACTTGGTTTTCATTTGCTTAAGAGCGTCGTATGCGGCCTCAACTTCTGGTGGAGGTTGTGACCCTTTAATAGCATCGGGATATTTTTTGATAAAGTCTTCCTCCGCAGCAGTAAAGTCGTTGTTCGCCTGCGTCCAAGAATCGATCGCTTTGGCTGTGCCCTCGGCATCGTGGATTTGCGGAATGTCTTTCTGCAGGGCGGCGAGCATTACGATAAAGTTGTTTGACGCCTTGTTCATTTCAGTGAAATCGGGCGTCGCTGCCTGTGCGACTGCAAAAACGGTGAGAGCTGCGAGAACGTTGAATACGTATTTCATAGTGTGCATGGGTGTGATTCAGCGCCTAACGTCGGAGCTCACACATGCCGGGCCGAAAGTCGCCACCCGCGAAGCGGAGCTCAAAGCGCAACCCGGTATTGTGTGCAGCGACCTTGTTGAACGAAGCCGCTGCGCGGCGGGCTGATCTTGAGGCGCAGAGCCAATGGATAATCATCGGGGGATTGGCTTAGGAGGTTAAATCGGTTGGAGGCGGCGGGATGATGCGCCTCTATGACTAATACTCCCGAATATTTTAGACTATGTTGTCTTTGTCGAATGCAAATCCCTCCGCGCCCGCTCCAAAGCCGAATACTTACGCCAAGTCCGTAAGATCGACGCGTATTATTTCTACTTTGTTGCGTTTGTAAATATTCGGTGATCGCATCTCAATTCTTGAGGATTTAACGCGGAGCAAGCCGCAGAGATTCAGAAGGGCCGGATAGTG
>JAYTYG010000205.1:0-1907 GCA_043742585.1 Spartobacteria bacterium | reverse complement strand
TTTTAACCAGGCGCGCCCCATCGGTTTTTGGAAAATAGAGCATCGAAGCGAAGCTGATTTCGCGACTGACGCGCAGGGCCTGGGATTGAATCCAGGCAGCGGCAGCGGACTCGATGGGTTGACGCGAAGAGATTTGGAGATCGGACCCGAGCAAAGCTTTGGCTTGAGTGCCGATGGCGCCTTGGACGCTGGTTTTGAGACAGTGAATGGCCACCAGCGCCGAGATCCCGGCCACAATCGAGAGCGCGAAAATCAGCAGCCGTTTGCGTTGCGTCCGACTATCGCGCCAAGCCATCCGCCAAGTCCAACCCAGCAAAAGCGCGCCCCACAAACCTTGGGGCAGCACGTGAGCACGCGCCCCGGCCCCCGCTACGCCCGAACCCAGAGGCTCAAGCGGGGACATTAACCTCCTCGGAAACGATCGTGCCCGCGCCCATTCGCACCAACCGCCGGGTCCGCGCCGCCAGCGAAGGATCGTGAGTCACCAGCAGCAGCGCAGTCCCGGCCGCGCGATTTAACTCAAACAGCATCTCCACGATCGGCCCGCTCGTAGCGGCATCGAGATTGCCCGTGGGCTCATCGGCAAACAGGATTTTCGGCGGCTGCACAAAAGCCCGAGCCAAAGCCACGCGTTGCTGTTCGCCGCCGGAGAGTTGCAGTGGATAATGATGGAGCCGATCCGCCAAGCCCACCCGGGAGAGGATTTCGACGCCCTGCTTTTGGCGCCCGTTTTCCCCGCGCAACTCCAAAGGGACGAGCACATTTTCAAGTGCGGTCAGCGTGGGAATGAGCTGGAAATTCTGAAACACAAACCCCACGAGCTCATTGCGCAACGCGGCGCGCGCATCCTCGGAAAGCGTCTCCAGCGCATGCCCATCGAGCCGCACACTGCCCGAGCTGGCATTGTCGAGTCCGGCGCACAGTCCCAGCAGCGTGCTTTTGCCGCTCCCGGAAGGCCCCACAATCGCGCATGTATCCCCGGCGGCGAGCGAGAAACTGACATCCTGCAGCACCGTCAAGGAGCGCCCCGCATCACGGTAGGTCTTGCGCAGGGCGCGAATTTCGAGGATGGGTCGGCCTGCGTCGGCTCCGGACTCACACACGGACGCGACGACGGAAGCTGGATCGGAGACAAATGACTTCATTGAAACAACTGACATTGTTCGTAATATTGTGGGCTACCGGCGCAGCATCCACCGGACACGGCGATCCGGCAAACGTCTCCGCTGACAAACGCATCGTCATCCTCGGCGACAGCATCACCGCCGCCTATGGGCTCCCCCCCGCCGATGCCTACCCGGCCCTGTTGCAAAAGAGGCTCGACCAAGCCGGCCTGCCTTTTCAAATCATCAACGCCGGCGTCAGCGGCGACACCACCGCCGGCGGATTGCGCAGAATCGATTGGGCCCTGAGCGGCGGCGCCGGAATCCTGATCATCGCGCTGGGTGGCAACGACGGATTACGCGGGACAGCGCCGAAACAGACCGCACAAAATCTCCATGCCATCATCCAGGCGGCTCGTAAAAAATCCCCCAAGCTCCGCATCCTGATCGCAGGGATGCGCATGCCCGACAACATGGGCGAGGCGTTTGTCAAAGAATTCGCCGAACTCTATCCGCGTGTCGCCAGCGAAGAGTCCACAGAGTTCATCCCCTTTCTCCTCGAGGGCGTCGGCGGTCTCCACGAATTCAATCAGCCCGACATGATCCATCCCAACGCCGCTGGCCATGCCCGCGTCGCCATGAACGTTTGGCGAGTCCTGGAAAAGACGCTGAAAACCGCCGCCCAATAGAACACGCAGGCCGCCGGAGACGGCCCGAAATTGCGAGCGCGGGAGAGCGGCGAACGCGTTTAAAAGAATGCTTTCAAATCGGCTCAGAATCATCCAGATTCTGCCCGAAAGCCAA
>JAYTYG010000204.1:0-4516 GCA_043742585.1 Spartobacteria bacterium | reverse complement strand
ACCTGCTGAACGGCGCCAACGGCATCGCCGCGCTGACCTTCTGCAAGGTGCCGCTGGCGCCCACGGCGCACTGATCCCAGTCGGCGGACGGGCGGGATTGGAATATCACCTAACACCGTAATCATTCAGACAAATATATATTCGGCGGCGCGCATAGGTTCTCCATGCGCGCCGCCGATTTTTTTGTCGGCTACAGGATTGGCGCACTGTTTGGCGCGGTCCTCGTCGGCCGGCTCAGGGGAAGGTAGGAACCGACAACAGCGCGAAGATAGCGCGGTGACAACAGCTGCGGCGGCGAGGCGGAGGAAGAGGGAGGTTTTCTTCTGGCGCTGCAGCTCTCGAGCGGCCCATTTCTCCCGGACGGCTTGTTGTTCGTAAAAGCTGCGTTACCGCGGGTCTTCGATCTTCAAAAGCTCCACGATGTGCGACCAGCTCAAAAGGTGCGACAGCGTCGCACCTTTTGGGCGGGCGTGGTAAAACTGGCGAATCCGGACCACATTGCTGCGACTGAACGCCTTGCCGCGGCGCGGGGCTTGCCATACCCCGCGCGGGCCGTTCGCGAGACATTGGGCCAAAATCCAAATTCCAATCACCTCCGCGATAAAATCCCCCTCCGCTCCTCCGCGCTGCGTTATGCCCGGTTGTTCCGCGGCAGGAGCCTGACCAGAACGAGCAAGCTCGCCAGACAACCCAACACAAACCATCGGCTCACCTGCCGGGGTTTCTCCAACTTCAAATTCAACGCGAGCGGCTTATTGCCGTCGACCTGGATGCTCCGCGAAAATGTCCAGACTTCGCCCCGCTTTGGGAGAGTGGGCAGAATGCTTGCGGGGCCGGCTCCGCCGCCAATTGTTGCCCCACGATGCGCGCCCCCATGCGCCGTAAGGCCTGGTTTTCCTCCGCCGAATTACCCTGCAACGCCTGCTGAAATTTCTGCGCATTGCCCGCCGCCTGCTCCGGCGCAGGGTTGACGGTTTTTGGCGCAGGCTCGACGAGCCCGTCCGTGACCCGGTTATCGAGGATGAGTTTTTGCCGGCGCGTATTGAGGCTGAGCACAGCCTCGCGCGTTTGTAATTCGCGCAACTGCACGCGGGCATCCTCGTTCGAGCGGAATCCAGGGCGGAATTGCGCGATGCCTGCGTCAGCGCCTTGCGGGCTTTCTCCCGAGCACGAGCTTGCCACCGGCGTCATCGAGATTGGCCGTGAGCTGAGCCGATTGCGCCTCGCGAGTCTCCGCCAAAGCGCCAATCGGACCGAGACACAGTATGCAAACAAACAGACAGCGGATGACAATAAAGACAGGGTTCATACAATATTTAAAGTGGCAGCGGCGGCCCGCCGATTTTTTGGGATGGCAGAGACAGCGGAAAGATCGTGGAGCAGCCGGGACAGACGACTGGGTTGCAACTTGTGCCAACGGTCAACGCGCTGTGTATAATTGCCTGAAGTATTCAGCTTAAAAGAACGTCAACGCACGTCTGAAACCCTGCCAGACTTTGTGTTTTCTGTGTTCTCTGCGGCTATCATTTCCGGGGTTAGGGGGGCTATCTGCCTGCGCGGACGGCCTCCACCATTTGCACCAACTTGGACACCGACTCATCCCCGGGATAAGCCGCGCGAAGCTTCACAAGCGTCTGAGTCCAGTCCTGCCACTGGGTCAGCTCGCCCACCGGCGAACCCCGCAACGTTTCGGCCAGCAGCGCCGCAGTGCCGGCCAACTGGAGTGAGACCGGCGCATCTCCGAACGCCGGGGAAGCGGCTTGGACTTCGATCGGCCACACCCGATCCACCATCAAA
The DNA here is from genome assembly GCA_043742585.1 of Spartobacteria bacterium. Lineage (GTDB taxonomy): Bacteria > Verrucomicrobiota > Verrucomicrobiia > Chthoniobacterales > Chthoniobacteraceae > CAIURC01. The sequence continues at coordinate 2,719 of JAYTYG010000204.1, read as the reverse complement.
CCGGAGGCCACATCCTCATAACGCACTGACACCGTTCCTATATCGCCTTCAAAGCCATCTGCCCGACGCTTGGATTCCTGCGGAATGAGCTCCACCTGATAGAGCGCCACCCCCGCCTCCTCCTGCGCCAACTCAGCAGCGTCGACCTTATCGTTATGGAAATCCTCCTTGTTCAGGCGGTAGTTATCGAATCCGAACAGTTTGTATCGGCTGACCCGGGCCGGGTTGAATCGGACCTGCACCTTCACATTTTTCGCGGCGGGCCGGAAGGCGCCGGCGAGTTGGGAAGAGAAATTGCGGACGGCCTCCGGGGAATTTTGGACGAGATAATAGCGACCGTCGCCATGCCGCGCCAAAGTCTCCAGCATCGCATCATTGAGTTCATTGGCGCCGACGCCGCAGGCATCGAAGGCGATGTCCTTTTGCCGTAGTTCCTCGATGACCCGCTCGAGCTCCTCCGGCCGCGCATTGCCCAAGTTCGCCGCGCCGTCGGTGATCAGGACCACGCGATTCTGGGCCCCTTTTTGGAAGTGCTTACGGGCCAGCTCCGCGCCGGTGCGCAGCGCCTCCTCCAGATTCGTCCCGCCCTCGGGCACCACCTGGCGCACGGCTTCAAGCAGCTTCACCGGCGCCGCGTCACCCCGCAACTGATCGACCAACAACCGCGTCCGGCGTGAGAAACCCACCAGCGTCACGTGATCCTGCGCTGAAAGCAGATTGCTCAAGGCCTGGATCGCGCCTTCGAGCGCAGCCCGTCGGTCCTCGCGTTCCATTGAGCCTGAGGTATCCAACAATACAGTCAGGCGCAGGGGCTGCGTGCCCACCCGACCGCTGGCTTCGGTGGCGATCGCCAATCTCAGCAGCTCGTGATTAGGCAAAAACGGATGCGCCCCTCGCTCAATGACGCAGCCCACTTTGCTCCCATCGCTCGGGGCCGGGTCCCGGTAATGAAAGGCGTTGACGAACTCTTCCGTGCGGATCGTGCTCTTCTCAGGCCTCTGGTTTTGCCCCAGCAAAGCGCGCGCGGCTAATTGGAAGGACACATCGCTCACATGCAGTGAGAAGGTCGAGTAGGCCTGTTCGGCGGTGGAAGTTTCTTCGACGGTAACGGGCGGCGGCGTGGGCGGCGGCGTGGGCGGCGGCGTGGGCGGCGGCGTCTCGGGCAACGGCTTGGCGGGTTCAATAGTCGCTAGCCGGCGCGTTTTCTCCGGCCCACTCAGCGGAGCATTCGCTGCGGCGCCGTCCAAAGCCCTCGCTGACTTCCCCCCAACTTTATCTAACAACAGCGGCTTAGTTGCAGCCGCCGGAACACCTGGGCTGACTCGCCTCGCGATTAGCGCTGGGCTCGCCTTATCTGCCTCCCGTTCGCGCGGAAGCTCTGCGCGTCGGCCGTCTTCGGCATCAGCTCGACTGGCGATCTGCTTCGTCGACTCATCGCGGCCGATTGCATCCTTCTTTGCATCGCTCGTTGCATCGCTCGTTGCATCCTTCTTCGCTGCCGGCGCCGGTGCATTTGCCTCGGCCAAATACCCATCTAACGCCAACTTGTAATGATCAGCAGACCCGCTATGCCTCCCATTCTTACCCTTATCATCGGCTACGATGGTGAGTGGCGCCTCCTTCGCCATAGCCCCTCTGAATTCGGTGTTTACCGTGGCCTTCTCTTCTGCCGACCGCGCCCGGCCCTCCGGGCGAACCGCCTCGGATGACGTGGTGCCTGCGCCTCCCATGCTCCTGCCGGGCTTTGCGTCCTTGAATTTCTGGACCGGGTTTTCCCAAGCGTTATCCACCGTCCCACGTGCCAGGGAACCCGCATCGCCATCCAGCGACGATTGAGTAACAGCCACTTCATTGCCCGTAATAGGACCGGCAACAAAAGCTTCCCCCTTCGCCGGCTCAGGCGGCCGAGTCGATACCGGCTGGGCAGGCGAGGCAGCCGGGAGCTCGGAAGTGTTATCCACCCTCCCGCTCCGCGTCTGTCCAACGCCTGTAACTACCATGGCGAAGTCAGAGGATCTGTCGGAACCGACGGGGTTATTTGCCGGACTGACGGGCGCTGCTAGCCCGGCACCAGCAACTGGCGTTGCCTCCCCACGATAGCTGCCGGACATGGCAGATGAAGCCTGCTCACGTTGCTCACTGTTATCCGCGTATTCGGCAACGCGCCTATGCTCGCCTCCCGAGCCAAAAAACGACTTGAGGCTAATATCCTCTGGCTCCAACCCCCTTGGTTCCGAGATCCCCGAATGCCCGATAGCCAGGCGATAAGCATACCGGCCATACTGCATTACGGCCAGTCGTGTCCCGCATAGGATCAACACCGCTGCCGCCGCCCAGGCCCATACCCGACCGCCCCACTGCCTGCCCGGCTTGCGCCCAGGCTCGAACACGGGCAGCACCGGGCCCGGCGCGAGGCCCAACTCTTTGAGAAGGTTTTCCCGACGCCCGGGGGATAACTTCCACTCATCACCCGTCTCCGGCTCGTAAGCTTTCTGTAATCCCTCATGCATGGCCCCCATCCGCCTCAGAAACTCTGCCACCTCCGGCCGGGCTGCGGCGATCCGCTCCAATTCCGAGCGTTCGAAATCTGAGACCTCGCCGAGCACCCAGGCGACTACGCGCGCCTCCATCTCGGGGTCGAGCGGGGATTGAAATGAAGAATCTTCAACACTCATAAACGATGAGCTCCTTCGATAAGATGCGTTAGGCGGCTGATCAT
>JAYTYG010000203.1:0-4482 GCA_043742585.1 Spartobacteria bacterium | reverse complement strand
TTACTGTGAGTGGGCTCGAGCACAATGCCGTTGGCCGCGCCATAAACGACCACAGACACCTGATCCCGATCGCGCACTTGGCCGATCCACGGGAGCACACTGCGCCGGAGGAGCGCCAAACGATCGTCCCCATCCGCCGCGACTTCTATGAGTAAAACGAAGTTCTCGGCCGGCCTCGTAGCCCCCGGGGCTTCATGCGCCGATACTGCCACGCGCGCCAGCCGATGCTCGGGCGCCCAGGGGCAGGAACCCACTTCCAGCAGCGAATGAAAGGGGCTATCGCCGCCCTCAGACTTCAGCGGCGCCTCCACTTCAAAGTAATTGAGCAAGTCCACCATGCGCACCAGCCCTTTTCCCGGCATATTCCCGGCGTTCAAGGAGCGCCGCAAACTGGCATAACCCGCCGGATCCACGTCGACGGATAAGGTGGAAAATGGCCGCTCTGTGGTGGACAAAAATCGCGCGGAACTCACGCCCTCGGCGCTTCCAACCTGCGGCCTGCCCTCCTTGGTTATGGAAGCCAATCCCGATGGTAGAAGCCCGGTGGATGGAGCTCCTCCCCAAGCCGTCTCGGTTTTGCCAGACTCTGAAAGAATTGGGGCGCCCAAACGGTTCGTCAAAAATCCGGTCGCGTCCGGGATATTAGCGTGCGCCGACGTCAAACGCCCGGTGGCCCCCGCTTTTTTGGCGGCGCCATCCGTGGCGGCATTACTGGCAAACGTATCCGAATAAAGCGCCGCGCGGGGGTTGAGCGCCGCACCGGGGCCAGGGGCTCCCGTCGCTGGCGACAACATCGGGGCAACTGAGGGAAAGGCTCGGATGAGGCCCCGCTCGAATTGCGCCCCGGGGAAAGCCGGGTTGGCGCCTATCTCGCGGGATTGGATGGGCGCTAAAACTGAGGGATCGGCCACCCGGAGCAGCTCCTGAGGAGCGAGCGCGAGCGAAACTGGAGACACCTCAGTATCAGACTCAGCAGGAGGCACTTCCGCCAGCGCGATGTGCAGCTCCTGGTCCCTTGGGACAGGCACATTGACGGCCGAACGACGACTTGCGTCGTGTTGCACTTTAAACGCAGGCACCAAAAGCAGCGACACAGAGGCGCCGACCACCAGGCACGCCGCCATCGCGGACAGAACACTGAGCTGGCGCCAGATGGGAACCACGTTCACCGGCAGCACCACTCGCCGCGCCTGGGCACGGGCCAAAGCCTCAAACACCTCGGAACGCTGAGATTCCAGCAGTCCGGGAGCTGACTCCGCACGCAGCTCTTCGCGCAAACGGGCTGCAAACGCTCGGGTTTGATCCACCTGCACCCGGCCGCGGAGATCCTGGGCCAGCGCAGATTCGAGCGATAGCTGATCGGCGCCCTCGAGTTCACCCAGGGCGTAGGCCGTCAGTTTTGGGTCATCTAAATTCATAACGTTTTGCGGAATGGAATATCAAAAGTCACATGCGGTTGTTCGCTGAGTAGAGAACGGAGTCTTTTCAACCCGGCATGAAGCAGAAAACCGACATTGGTCACCGTCAACCGGGTGATGTCGGCGATTTCTTTATAGGAGAGGTCGTTCTGGAATTTCAGCCGGATGACTTCCCGCTGATTCTCGGAGAGCTCCTCCAGAAGCAGCCCCAGCGACAACGCCAACTCCTCGCTCTCCAATGCGGCCCCGGGAATCGGTTCCTCGCTCAAGCGCTCGGGTTCCAAGGGATTCATCGGCACGATGCGCCTCTGCTTGCGCTGATAATCAATCGCACGATTCCGGCACACGGTGAAAAGCCAGGCCTCGGTATGCCGCTCCTCGGACTCCCGCAAACTGGGCGCGCCATCGTTGTCCTGGCCCTCCACCCATTTGATAAAAGTATCCTGCACCACATCCCGGGCACTCTCCAAGTCCCCGAGAATATTCTGGGCGTAACGCACCAAGGGCCGTTCGTAACGGTCCAATAAAGTGCGGAGTTGGGCGTCGGATAACATCGGGAGTTAATGGGTAGACGACTGACTTCGGCGATTTATTAGGAAACCAGCAATATTGAGCACCGCATTCTCCTCCAACGCCAGTGCGCGGCCCGCTGCGGCACAACTGGCGAGCGCCTTAAATCACTCCGGAAAATCGCTTAACCCCTGCGTCTGCCGCTTCCGATATTCCAGAAAGTAAACCACCCAAATACAGCTCTCATACATCAGCACGATCGGGATACTGAGCGTGATGAAAGTCATAGGATCTGGCGTCGGCGCCAATATAGCGGAGAGCACCAGGATTACCGTGTAAGCGTAAGGGCGGGTCCGATTTAAAAGTTGGAAACTCACGAACCCCAGGAGGGCCAGCACGATGACGATCATCGGCACCTCGCACATCAGCCCGAACCCGATGCACAGCCACGAGGAAAACGAAAAATACGCGCTCCAGGTCCACATCGGATTGAAGCCCATCGTCTGCGCGTCCTTCCAGAAAAAGCCCACCGTGGCCGGCAAAATCTGCTCGTAGGCGAAATAAGCGCCTCCGAGAAAGAGGGCAAAGGCCGAGCCAATGCCGGGCAACAAGAAGCGCTGTTCGCGGCGAGTCAAGGCAGGCAGGACGAATTCGGCGACGAAATAGACCAGGAAGGGGAAGGCCATGGCGACCCCGGCGAAAAACGAAATCTCCAGCGAGATCACAAACGAGTCGGCGATGCCGGTGATAACGAGTTTATCGGCGAGCGTGGGATCCACCTTGAACAGCGGCAACTTGAGCAGATGCACCAATTCCGTCCGGTAAAAGAACGCCACCATCATGGCGAGGACCTGCACGACGGCCATCTTGATGATGGTCCAGCGCAGTTCCTCCATATGATCGAGAAATGGTTTAACCACATCCCCGTCAGATTTTTCGCGAAACTTGAAGAACTTCGTGATCCAGGACATTCGGGGGCGAAAGGTAAGTCCAAGAATACGGAATCCAGAAGTAAAATCCCTCACCTCTTTATGGCTCAACGTGAGCGTGGACGGAAGCGGCGACGCACCGAGCGCCCCCGCCGGCGAGGCCGCTGCGGCCCACATCAGGACGCGGGAAAAAACCCATTGAGCGGGGCACCCTGAGCGAAACCGAGATTTTCCCTTGGCCGTACTCTAATGGCTTCCTATGTTAGGCAGACTAATGAACCCCGATATCCAAAAGGCCGTCGACACCGGCAAACTCACTCCGGACGCGGCAGCCGCCCTCGAGCAGCTCCAACCCGGCACCTACGTTACCCACAAAAGCTGGGGCTTCGGGCAGATTGACTCGATCAATTTCCTGGTCAATCAGATGACCATTCACTTCAAAGGTAAAAAAGAGCATCCCATGCAGCTCCAATACGCTGCGGAGTCGCTGATTCTGATTCCCAACACTCATATTCTCGCGCAGAAAGAAATCAACCTGCCCGCCATCAAGGCGCTCGCCAAATCCGATCCCGTCGGGCTCACCCGCCAGATTCTGACCAGCTTCGGAGGCAAAGCCACTCAGGATCAAATCTCCAAGGCTCTCATCCCCGACGTGATGACCGAAGCCGAATTCAAGCGCTGGCTCGATAACACCAAGAAAGCCCTCAAGAAAGACGGCCACTACGCCATCCCGTCCAAAAAGAGCGAGCCCTTCGAATTGCGCGAAGGCCAGATCTCCCACGCCAACGAATATCTCGAGGCCTTCAACAACGCACGCCAGGTCAAACATCTGGTCTCCGCGCTCGAATTGATCCTCAAAAACCTGATCGAGTTCACCGACCCCGCCGCTCAGCTCACGCCCGTGGTTCAGGCCGCTGGCGATACCGCCCGCAAAAGCCATCGCCTTCACACCGCTCAGGCCCTCAGCCTCCTGCTGACCCGCGATGAAATCGCCGAAAAATGCGGCGGCCTCGACAAAGGCGCTGAAGCCCCGTCGGTCGCTGATTTCCTCAAGGCCAGCGAACGCGCCCTGCCCACCCTGCTCGGTGAAATCCCCGCCGCAAAACTCCGGCGCGTGCTCTCCGAACTTCCCTCGACTTTCGGTGAAGACTGGATCCCAAAAGCCATCGACTTGGCGCTCCGGGGCAACTCCAGGATCGTGGCCGAAGTGGCCAAACTGCTCGTGGAAAAGGAAAAAGCTGAGGAGCTCCGCGCCGCCCTGGCGCGTGCCATCAGCGAACATTCCATCACCAGCGACGCCTTGCATTGGCTCGCCAGAGAGCGCACCGGCCCGTTCAGCGAATTGGCCGGGGTGCGGCTATTGAGCGCGATTGTGTCGGCGCTGGAGCGCGAACAGTTCAGCGAAAAGCGCGACCGCAAACTTCACGACTTGCTGCTGAGCGACAAGGAACTGCTCACCGATCTGATCGAAGACGCCACCCCCGAGGAGCTGCGCGAAACCATGCGGCGCATCATGATGGCGACCGTTTTCGAAGAGCTCAACAAGCGTTCACTCCTGGGCCGGATCATTCGGCAATACCCTGAGCTGCAAGCCATGATCTCCGGCGACAGCACCGAAAAACAAG
>JAYTYG010000202.1:0-17240 GCA_043742585.1 Spartobacteria bacterium | reverse complement strand
ACCGGTGAGCTCAAGGTGGAGCCCTCAGTGGCCGCGCAGAACGCGCTCAAAACGTTCCATTTCGATGAAGGGCTCAAGGTGGAGTTGGTCGCTTCTGAGCCGCTTTTGGCGAATCCTGTGGCATTTTCTGTGGACGCCAAGGGGCGCTGGTATATCGCCGAAACGTATCGGCAGGAAAAAGGGGTCGAGGACGATCGCGGGCACGGCAACTGGCTGGACATGGATATCGCGGCGCACACCACTGCGGATCGGCTGGCGATGATGCATAAGTTTTTCCCTGAGCAGGCGCAGTTCGATGAAAAATTCACCAAGTTCGAGGAGCGCATCGTGCGCTTGGAGGATACGAACGGCGACGGGGTGTTAGACAAGCGGGCCATTTATGCAGATGGCTTTCGCGATCCCCTGGATGGCACGGGGGCCGGGATTCTGGTCCGGGGCGATGAGGTTTGGTGGACCTGTATCCCGAACCTTTGGCATTTCAAAGACGCCGATGACGAAGGGAAGGCGGAGCTGAAGGAAAAGCTGCTCAGCGGCTTTGGCGTAAAGTTCGCCTTGCGCGGCCATGACATGCACGGGCTGCGCTTCGGGCCGGACGGGAAGCTGTATTTTTCGATAGGCGACCGCGGGCTCAGCGTCGTGAGTAAAGAGGGCAAAAAGGTCGAGGGCTATGAGGCTGGCTCGATCCTGCGTTGTAATGCGGATGGGAGTGGATTTGAGATTTTCGCAACGGGCGTGCGCAACCCGCAGGAACTTGCATTTGACGAGTATGGCAACCTGTTTACTGGTGATAATAACTCAGATGGGGGTGACAAGGCGCGTTTCGTCAATTTGGTGGAGGGCGGCGATTCCGGCTGGCGGATGGCTTATCAATATATAAATGATCGCGGGCCGTGGAATCGGGAGAAGCTTTGGGACGACAAGGAGGGGGCCAACGCCAAGTATATCATCCCGCCGATTTCTAATTTTGGGAATGGGCCGAGCGGGTTGACTTACAATCCTGGGACGGCGCTGGGGGCGAAGTATCAAGGGCGTTTTTTCCTGTCGGATTTCCGCGGCGGCGCAGGAGGCAGCGTGGTGCATCAGATTGCGCTGGAACCGGATGGCGCGTTTTTCAAACTCAAAGACCGGAGTGATTTTGTGAAGGGAATCCTCAGCACGGATTGCGAGTTTGGAAATGACGGGGCGCTGTATGTGTTGGATTGGGTGGAAGGCTGGAGCGGGGTGGGCAAGGGTCGGATTTATAAATTCAGCGATCCATCGGCGAATCACGAGTTGCAGGCGCAGACGCAGAAGCTGATTGCGGAGGGAATGACACAGCGCTCTGAGGCTGAGCTCATCGGGTTGCTCGCCCATGCCGATCAAAGGGTGCGTCAGGCCGCGCAGTTCGCCCTTGCGCAGAAGGGGCCATTTGCGGCATTGGCGAAGTTGGCGGCGGATGGAAAGGCGAATGAGCTCTCCCGGATACATGCGATCTGGGCGCTGGGCCAGATTGGGGAGAGGGATGCGAAAGTGCAGGGGAGCCTGACTGGGTTGCTGGCTGATGGCGATGGGGAGGTCCGGGCTCAAAGCGCCAAGGTGCTGGGCGAACTGAAGGTGGCCGCCGCTGGCGATAAGATGTTGGCTTTGCTCAAGGACTCGGCGCCGAGGGCCCGTTTTTTTGCGGCGTTGAGCTTGGGCAAATTGCACCATAAGGCAGCGGTTGAGCCACTTTGCGCGATGCTTTCGGAGAATGCCGATCGCGATCCGATCCTGCGGCATGGCGGGGTGATGGGGCTCATGAATTGCGCCACGGCCGAGGAGTTGTCGGCCAAGGCCAGCGATCCGTCCACGGCCGTGCGCATCGGTGCCGTGCTGGCGCTGCGTCGGCAGTTGAGCCCGGCGCTCGCGGTGTTTTTGAAAGACGGGGATGAAGGGGTGGTGCTGGAGGCCGCGCGGGCCATTCATGATGTGCCGATTGAAGCTGGGCTGCCTGCGCTGGCGGCGTTGGCGGGCAATCCTGGGATCAAAAATCTGCGGATCACTGAGCGGGTGATCAATGCGCATTATCGACTCGGCAAGGCCGATAATGCCCGGAGCCTGGCTGCTTTCGCCGCGAACCCTGCGGCTCCGGAAGCGGCCCGCAAAGACGCGCTGGAGGCCCTGGCTAATTGGGCCGCACCGAGTGCGAAGGATCGCTTGCTGAATATTTGGCGGCCGATCGCGGATCGTCCCGCCGCTGATGCGGTGGCGGCGGTGAGCGCGACTGTGCCGGCGCTGCTCAAGGACGCCCCGGATGGGGTTCTCGAAATGGGCGCCAAGTTGGTAGCCAAGCTCGCCATCACTGCGGCGGGTGAACCGCTGGCGGCTTTGGTGGCCAATGAGAAGTCGGGTGTGAGCGCGCGGATCGAGGCTCTCGCGGCGCTCGCCACGCTCAAGGACGCGCATCTGGCGGCCGGTTCCAAGGCGGCGCTCAAATCCAAGGAACCCAAGTTGCGCAGCGCAGGGCTGCAAATTTTGGCGAAGCTCGACCCGGTGTCGGCGGTGGCTGGCATTGGGGAAATCGTCGGCAGCGGGACGCCGATCGAGAAGCAGGGCGCCTTGGCGGCGTTGACCCAGATCCAGCGGCCGGAAGCCAGCGCGCTCCTGGCGGGACTCATGGACAGCTTGATATCCAAGCAAGCGGCCCCGGAAATCCAGCTCGATATCTTTAACGCGGCGAGCAAGGCCAATGCCCCGGAATTAAAGGAGAAGTTGGCGAAGTATACCGCAGCATTGCCCGCCACGGATCCGCTCGCGCCTTACCTGCTCTCGCTGGTCGGTGGGGACGCCGATCGCGGTAAAAAGATCTTCCGGGAGAAGGCCGAGGTGCAATGTCTGCGCTGTCACAAGTGTGAGATTGGCGACAGCTCGGTGGGCCCTGAATTGACTCATATCGCCGGGAAAAAAGATCGCCGCTATCTTTTGGAGTCGATCGTTTTTCCCAATAAGGCCATTGCCGACGGCTTCGGGATCGTGAGTCTGACGCTGAAAGACGGCAACAATGTGGCCGGGCGATTGTTGGCCGAGAACGCGCAGGAGTTGAAGGTGGAGACCACTGACGCCAAGGGCAAGCCCCTCACTGCGACTGTGCCCGTGGGCAATATCAAGGAGCGCATGAGCGCGCCTTCGCCGATGCCGGAAACCACCCGCGACAATCTCTCCCGCGCGGAGTTGCGCGACGTGGTCGAGTATTTGTCGAATCGCAAGTAGTTCTACTTTGTTGCGTTTGTAAATATTCGGTGATCGCATCTCAATTCTTCAGGATTTAACGCGGTGCCGCAGAGATTCAGAAGGGCCGGATAGTGCGCGGGCCGGTCGAAGGGGAAGTTGTGAAGTATGAATGATGAGAATTTCGCAGGCTCACCCTGTCACTTCCTCTTCCTGTTACCCCACTTAACAAAGTGGAAGTAGGCTATCACATTTCAGGTTCCTCGCTGTTTCGAGTGGGTAACGGGTCGCGAGAAATATGGCAGTATATAGATTTTGACGTTATCCTAAATCCGGAACTCTTTAGCCGTATAGAACGCATAGAACGCAAAGATTGTGGGAGTTGCAGAAGCGTATAGATTGCGGGTGCGGCTAAACACTTCTGCCACTTCCTAAATCTCTGAGATCTCTGCGGCTAATCATTGCCGGAGTTAGGTGAAGTCCTGAGTCGCTCGGCCTTCGGCTTAACGCATGAGAATTTAACGCAAAGTCGCAGCGCCGCAGAGTGTGCTAGGCATTACGTTCATCGACAGTCTCCTCCGCTCCCAATAGCAGAAGCCGTTCACCCACTCGAAACAGCGAAGAGCCCAATTTTCATCCCTCATCCCTCATCCTTCATCCTTCCCAAAGAGCGCCCCGTCACTCCCAAATGAAATGCTCGAGGCGCAATTGCTTGATCCTGCCTTTGGCCTCGGCTGCGCGCGGCCCATCCTGCACGCTCATCTTCTGATAGATAGCGATAGCCTGCGGCCACTTTTCCTGGGCTTCAAACATCCGGGCCGCCTCGAACCCGGCTTTATAGAACCAGACATATTCCTGATCCTTGCCGGCCACGCCGGAGTCGAGCACATCGTAATAAGCGCTCAGCGCCTCGGTCTTTCGCGACAGCAAATCGAGAGCCTGGGCCTTTTTATAAAGGGCTTGATTGCGCCAAACTGCGGGCACCGATTCCAGCGCCGCCAACTGCGCATAAGCAGCCGCCGCCTGCTCCAGCCGCTTTTCATCGTTCCGGCCAAGATTCAGCAGACTATCGGCCTTGCCCATGAACGCCGCATACATCAAGTCCGGGTCGGCGGGCTGTTTCTCCAAAATAAAATCATCCAACTGGATCGCCTCCTCTTCCTTGCCCGCGCTGCTCTTCAAAACCGCCTGCTGCAGCCGCGCATAGAGCAGCAACTCCCCGCCTCGCGCCACCACCCGGTCAAAGATCTGGAACGCGCGTTCCCGAGACCCCTCATTGATGCTTTTCATTGCAGATCGGCCCGCCAAAAACAGCGCCGTTTCCGCGTAATCGCTCTCCGGGCTTTCATTCACCAAAGTCCCGAATTGGGTTTCCGCATTTGGGAAATCTTCCTTGCGAAAATACACCTGACCCAACTTCATGCGCACCTCTGGCAGCAGCGCACTTTTAGGATTTCCCTTGATAAACTTTGTGGCCAGCTCGACGACTTCCTGGTCGCGCCGCGGCGACTGTGCGTCTGCCAAAAAGAGCGCCAGATATTGCGACTGATCGGACAGCGCAGCCGGCAGGCTCGCCTCATTGACGGCCTTCCGATAATCCGCCGCGGCACTGTAATCAGCGTCCCTAAACGCGAGCTCGACCAACGCCAACTGGGCTTCCGCGGCCCTCGGGTGACTGGGATAATCGAGCAGAAACCGTCGGAGCGAGCCGGGGGCGAGGCTGTTGCCCAAGCGGGCTTGAAGCAAACCCTGTTCAAGCAGCAAGCCGCTGCGAATCGGGCTGGCAGGGAATTTGGAATTGAGCTCCGCATCGAGCTCCTGGAACCGCTCGAAGTTCCGCTGACTCAGCGCCGCCAGCGCCCGATTATAAAGCGCCGGCTCCAGGAGTTCGGGGGAATGTTTCGCCGCGTTATCGAAGTTTTTATCCGCCAGCAAATAATCCCCCGCCTGATAATGCACCAGTCCCGTGTGCAACTCGATCCGCGCCCGGGCCGCGACCGCGAGCTTGCTGGCTCCGGTCTGCCGCTGCGCCGCATCGAGCACGCGCAGAGCCCCGGTGAAGTCGCCTTTCTGCTCAAAAATTTCCGCCTCCATTTCATAAACCGAAACGCCCAGCGGATGCGACGGATGCAGCTTGATAAAGGAATCCAAAGTCCGCTCCGCTTTATCCACCCGCTTCGCCCGCAACTGCAGGCGCGCGAGATAAAACCGAGCCAGCGCGGCCCGACGCTCGGATGGCTGCACCGTCCAGTTTTTCAATTCGTTTTCTGGGGCGTCATCTTCCTTGGAATAAATTGCGTCGAGCCGTGCAAAAACAACCTCCAGGTAAGTGCTATTGGGGTTGTGCGAAATAAAGGTCTCCAGCTCCGCGTCAGCCGATTCATAGCCCTCGGCAATGATCCTGGCGTCCGCCAAGCCTAACGTCGCGCCCACCAACAGACTCTCCGAGAGATCCTGCCGCTCCGCCGGGGTATCCGCCAGGAGCGCCTTGAAACTCATCCGGGCCGCCTCCGGATGATCCTCCAGCAAGAACAAGCGTCCTTCGAGATACGTCTTCCATTTACGATCCTGCGGCCGCACCGACTCCACCCCGCTCAACGCCGTATGCGCTTTTTTAACATCAGCCGCCTCAATATATAGATTCACCAAGCGCAATCGGGCCGACACGGACGCTTTGCCAGCCGCCACCAATGATTCAAGGACTTCCACAGCTTTGCCTAACTGCCCGGTGGCCCGCAGAGCTTCAGCCTTTCCCAGATGCGCTGCCATCGGTGCCCCGGTGTCGGCGGCGAGTTCTGTATAAAGTGCGAGCGCCTCGGGCCAGCGTTCCAAAGCCACGAGAATATCGGCCCGGAGCAACAGCGCCTGGCTCTGCCGGGCCGCGACCAGCGGGGCAATGGCGTCCAGGGCTTCAGTGAATTGGGCATCTGCCAGCAGCGACTTGCCCATCGCCCGCAATGCCTGCTCGCGCTGATCCCCGCTCAGATCTGGCAAGGCAATAAACGCCTTGAGTTTCGCGATGGCCACCTGCGGAATATTTTCGCTCAAGGCCCCCTCTGCCTGCCGCAGCAGCGCCGACTCGGCCGCGTGCATTGGCCCGCTTAGAACGCCAACCCCGCCCCAGGCTAACCCGCATAAAACCGCCAAAACCCCGGGCAACCGACTAACTAGTAAGCCGCGAGGGATTATGCATCTATATTTCTGCGCTAACAACGGATCCTCATATATCCCAACGGGATTGCGCCCTCCAGCCCAGGGTTGGCCCGCTTCGGGCCTACCCTGGGACAACCACATCCAAGCCGTTCGAACCGCAACGCGGTTCCGCCAATGCGCGATCTTGGACGCAACCCACGTTGGGGTTGGATTTTCAGTTTCGCTCGACCCCAGGGTAGCTCGTTCCTCGCAACCCTGGGCTGTAGGGCTCAACGCCGTTGGCGTAGAAGCTTGACTGGCGGCAGACAGGCAGCGCCTTCCAATTTCAAATTTAGATAGGTATGCGCTGACTAAGCCGGAATGAAGCCTGTAATGAAGCCTGCACTGACTGAGTATAAAAACGGATCGAAAATTCATCACATCAATTCCCTGACAACATACGCCGCAGATATTTACCGGTATAGCTTTCCTCAATCCCCACCAGCGTTTCCGGCGTGCCTTTAGCTATAATCTGGCCCCCGCCGGAGCCGCCCTCTGGCCCGAGATCTATCACCCAATCCGCACACTTTATCACCTCCAGATTGTGCTCGATAATCACCAGCGTATTACCGCTGTCCCGCAGTTTCTGGAGCACTTCCAGCAACTTATGAATGTCAGCATGATGCAGCCCCGTGGTGGGTTCATCTAATATATATAGCGTCCGGCCCGTCGCCTTCTTAGCTAGTTCCGCCGCCAGCTTTATCCGCTGCGCTTCACCGCCGGAAAGCGTGGTGCCCGACTGTCCCAGACAGACATAGCCCAGGCCCACATCTTCCAACGCAATCAACTTATCCGAGATCTGGGGCACATTACGAAAAAACCGGGCCGCTTCATCCACCGTCAGCTCCAGCACATCCGCCACGTTTTTTCCTTTATAGGTAATCTCCAGCGTTTCGCGATTGTAACGGCGCCCCCGGCAAACCTCGCACTGGACATAGACATCAGCCAGGAAATGCATCTCTATCTGCTTCACGCCATCGCCCTCACAAGCCTCACAGCGACCGCCTTTGACGTTGAAACTAAAGCGCCCAGCCTCATAGCCACGTATCCTCGAGCCCGGGAGCCCTGCAAATAGATCGCGGATCGGGCCGAACGCTCCGGTATAAGTCACCGGATTGGAGCGCGGCGTGCGGCCGATGGGACTTTGATCGATCACGATCGCTTTATCTATCTGCTCCAGCCCATAGATCCGCTCGTGTTTCCCCGGGCGATCTTTGGACCGATGGAAATGTCTAAATAACGCCCGGCGCAGGATATCATCGACCAACGTGGACTTGCCGCTCCCGGACACGCCAGTCACGCAAGTCATGCAACCCAGCGGAAACTCGGCGGTGACATTGCGCAGGTTATTTTCGGTCGCCCCAACAATCGTGAGCCAACCCGGGCGCGTCGTGGGAGCCGATACTTTTTTCCGACGCCCCGCGCCCCCCGGGCTGCCCGCCGGGATCTCCGGAGGCAGTTCAGGCGCGACAAACTGCGGTTCGCGGCGGCGCTTAGGCACGGGGATCTTCGCGCGCCCGCTGAGATATTGGGCCGTGAGCGAGCCTTCCACCTGCAACACTTCCTCCACGGTGCCCTGCGCCACAATGTATCCCCCGCGCACTCCCGCCCCGGGTCCCAGATCCAGCACATGATCGGCCGCCCGAATCGTGTCTTCATCGTGCTCCACGACGATGACCGAGTTTCCTAAATCGCGTAACCGCCGCAAGGTGCCGATGAGCCGATCATTGTCGCGCTGATGCAGGCCGATACTGGGTTCATCGAGCACATACAGACATCCCGCCAACCCTGATCCTATCTGGGTCGCCAGCCGGATGCGCTGCGCTTCGCCGCCGGACAGCGTGCCGCTCTCGCGGTTCAGGCTGAGATAACCCAGCCCGACTTCGAGCAGAAAGCTGAGCCGGTTTGAAATCTCCCGACGCACTTCGCTGGTGATAAACTGTGCCTGCGCATTGAGCTCCAGGCGCCCGATAAATTCCAGGGCGCCCGCGACTGTGAAGCGGCAAAACTCGTGGATGTTGATCGCCCGGGACACCCCGTTTTCCGTGGCCGCAAGCGTC
The DNA here is from genome assembly GCA_043742585.1 of Spartobacteria bacterium. Lineage (GTDB taxonomy): Bacteria > Verrucomicrobiota > Verrucomicrobiia > Chthoniobacterales > Chthoniobacteraceae > CAIURC01. The sequence goes on along the minus strand of JAYTYG010000202.1, from coordinate 8,802 downwards.
ACGGCCAGGATCTCCGGCTTGAGCCGGGCCCCGAGACAAGCGCTGCACATGCGTCGACTCATGTATTGTCGAATGCGCTGGCGCGAAAACTCGCTTTCGGTCGTGGCGTAAAGGTGCACGAGCTGTGGGATCAAGCCTGGGAAAGGTTTCGCCACCTTGACCGCCTTGCCCTCCTCGGAAAAAGCCAGGGGGATGACCCGCTCCCCGCTGCCCTCCATGAGCGCGTGCTGGAACTCTGCGGGCAGCTCTTGATAAGGCGTCTCCATCGAGACCCCGTAAGCGGCGCTCAGAGCGCTGAGTAAACCCGTGTAATACTTTTTCATCCGGGGGTTGGCCTTCGCCCACGGCGCCACCGCCCCCTGGCTCAATGATTTTTCCGAGTCGGGCACGATGAGCTCGGGATCGCACACCTGCTCGGTGCCGAGTCCCTGACACTCCGGGCAGGCGCCGAGATGGCTATTGAAAGAGAAATGCTTGGGCGTCAGCAGGCTCAGCGTGTAACCGGTGTTGGGGTTGCTGTAGACGGTGGAAAACCGCCGCTCCTCCCAGCGCTCAGGCTCTGCGGCGTCCACTCGCAACAACACCTTGAGATGGCCGCCGCCCCATTTCAAAGCCGTGTCCACCGAGTCCGCGAGGCGCGTGCGCACGCCCTCCTTGATCACCAACCTGTCCACCACCGCTTCGATCACATGCGCCGCCCCTTTCCTCAGCTTCACCGGCTGCGCCCCCCCGAGCTCCATCAACTCCCCGTCCACTCGCGCCCGGACGAAGCCTTCGCGCTTCAACTTTTCCAGCACGTCCCGAAACTCGCCGGATTCGCGATCGATGATTGGGGCGAGCAAAACGATCCGAGCCTCGGCGGGGAACGCCAGGATCTGGTCGACGATTTGTTGGGCGCTGAGCTTGAAGATGGGCTCGTGCGTCTGAGGATCGTGGGGCTGGCCGACTGAAGAAAACAGCAGGCGCAAATAATCGTAGATCTCGGTGGTGGTGGCGATGGTGGAGCGCTGATTGCCCCCGGCCGTGCGCTGTTCAATGGCGATCGCCGGCGACAGGCCCTCGATGAAATCCACATCGGGCTTTTGCATCTGATCCAGAAACTGCCGGGCGTAAGCGGACAGACTTTCCACATAGCGCCGCTGCCCCTCGGCGTAGAGCGTATCAAAGGCCAGGGAGGACTTCCCTGAGCCGCTCATCCCGGTGATGACGACCAATTTTTCCCGGGGAATCTCCAGGGTGAGGTTCTTGAGATTGTGCTGGCGCGCCCCAGTGATCTTGATAGTTTGGGCAGGCATTTTCCCGGTAGGATAGAGCAGGAAACCAAAGCAGAAGAGGCACTCCGTCACCAGCGGTATTTGATTATGTCTGAAACACCTTTCCAGATGACACGCGAGGAACTTTCCGGGCTGGCCGACCATTTCCGGGAGTTCAAGCACAACCTCAACAACACGTTGGCTGTGATCATGGCGCTCTCCGAGCTTGCACAGCGCAACCCGGTGCATTTCGAGAAGCTGGCCAAGACAGTGCTTCAGCGCGGCCCCGATGTGGTCCAGCAAATCAACGAATTCAGCGCGTTGCTCGGCGCAAAGCTCAAGCCAGTTGCCCTCGAGGACGAGCCCATCGGCCTCCCCAGCCCCGGGATGAATCTCGGCTAAATCCGTGGCAGCGGCGTCGCGCCGCTGCCACGCGCTACTATTTCTCCACAGCCTTGCCCGCTTCCCGCCACGCGTTGAAGCCGCCGTTCATGTGGTAGATCGCCGGGAACCGCAACGCCTCGATCCTGGACAGAACCCGGCCGCTCCGCCCTCCCGACGCGCAATGCAGGAGCACAGGCCGGGTGCTATCGAGGGCGCCCACTTTCTTGTCAAACTCGGGATCCGCCGAGCTGATGTTGACCGCCCCCGCTATGTGCCCTCGGCCAAATTCCTCCGGTGTCCGCACATCGAGCACGATGACCCTGGAGTTCGCGCGGAGTAACTTCTCGGCGGCCTCAGGCGTCACCTCCCCCGCCACAACGACGGGCACCGCAGCGGGCACCACAGCGGGCACCACAGCGGGCGCCACAACCGGCACAGCCAGGGTTTGCGCCAAAATCGGTGCAGTGAACAGAGGCAAGGACAGCAGCAGAAATAGAGGGGAGTTCATGGGGAGTTCATGGGGAGTTATGAAGGATGAATGATGAATTATGAATGATGAAAAGCCTAGCTCCCCTTGTCACCCCGTCACCCTGTCACCCTGTCACCCTGTCATCCTGTCATCCCCTCACCCCGTCACCCCGTCACCCGGTGCCCCAATAAAACAACGAGCCTTGTCCTCCATGGCACGACGTTTATCGTCAAATTGCATGCCCTCCGCTCAGCCCCACAGCTCCACTGCCCCGGCCGACGCTGAAACGCTGGCCCGGCTCGCACAACAGCTGTTCAACGAGCCGTTCGCCGTCGAATCCTGGCCCCCCGGCGGCCGCGCCCTGACTCTCCTGGAACTCATTGCCCGACACGCGCCCGAGGCCGCCCTCGAACTTCAGCGCGCCATGCTTCTCGCACAGGCCCTCGTCTCCGTCCCCATCGTCGCCGTAGCCGGCTTAAACGATCAGGGCAAGTCCTCCCTCGTCGCCTCCTTCCTCTCCCCTGCGGGCGCCGCCAGGGTCTTGCGCGGCACCGCGCAAAAGCAGGCGACCTTCCGGTTCACGCTTTGGCTGCCAGCCGCATGGGGTGCGGACGCGCGCCTGCAGCACGTGCTCAACCAAGCGTTTACAAGCGTGTTCGGCGCCGCTCCCGAGCCTCTCCCGCTCGACCCCGAAGCGGCTTTCTCCGCGCAAAACGCGAGTCAATCGCTCCACATCCCTTTGATCGCGTGGGATCCGCGTCTGGACGATTTGAAAATTGGCCTGCTCGACTGCCCGGACATTCAGAAATGCCCGGCCGGCGCCGACGCCGAAGCCACGGATCTCCGGTATACGTTATTAAAAAAAGCCGCGCGTCTTTGCGCCGCCACCATCCTGGTCCTCAGATACGAAAACGCCACCACCGTGGAGTTCCGCCGGGTCTCCGACGCCTTCCCGGGCCAGCTCCATCTCTTTGCCTTCAACCAAATCCGCGATCTCCCCGCCCACGACGCCCTCCGGGAAGTCAGCGCCGCGCTCGCGCTCCCGCCCGACGCGCTCTGTTACGGCGCGTATGATTATGACTTGCGCCGATACGAGAAATACACGCCCGCTTGGGATCCCAACCTCCAGCCGCTGGCGGCGGGAGCCAGCGCGTATCCGTGCTTTTTTCGATTAACACCCAACGCCACGGAAAGTCTGCCCGAGCACATCCACCGAGAGCGCTCACTCCAGCACCTGGCCGGGCGCTTGGATCGGCAGGCGCTGGTGCGCGAGTTTCACATTGAAAGTCGGCGGCGCCTACGGACCCTGGTGGAGCAGAGCCTTGGCGAAGTGATCGCGCAGATCCGGAAACAGGATCTGCGGCTGCGCAAAGCCTGCGAGCAGGTCTGGGAAAGCTGTCACGAATCCTTGAGCTGCCCTGAAGGCCAGCGCATCATCCTGAGCGCCACCATGGCCCAGGACTTCGCCGACGCCGTCATGCGTTGCGCCCCTTGGTATATCAAGGCCCCGCTCTGGGCAAAGGCCTCGGTCTCCGCTGGCGCCCTCCGCGTGGCGGAATTTGGCCGCGCATTCACCCCCCACAGCGTTGCCCGGTATGGGCGCATGATCGGCCTCGCCGCGTCGAAGCTCAAATCCGCCTTCGTCAAATCCAGCCAGGTCGAGGAACCCATCGCCGCCGTATTCGCCCGCCTGCTCGCCACGCGTTGGCGCGCGGCCAGGCGACCCATTGAGGACACTCAAATCCGGGCCGTGACCGAGCGCACTTTCGAGCGGTTCAATGAAGTCGGGCTCAACAATCTGCCCCGGGAAAAATGGGACGACATCGCCATCGCTTTTTGGAAGGAAGCGCCCCGAGGCCGAGCCGGGCTCACCACCGCGCTGAGCCTCCTGGCAGCCCTAGGCTTACTCATCTACACCGCGTTCGAACCCGTCGGCGGCTCGGTCCTCATCGCCTTCAGCCTGGGAAAAACCTTGCTCGCCCTCACCATCAAAGAACTCTTTGTCGCCGTCGGCCTCGGCGCCTTGGTCGGCACCGCCTGCGCCCTCGCGCTCCAGCGCAATCTCGAAGCCGAACTCGGCCCACTTCAAAAAGCCCGGTTCTTTGCGCTCGCCTGCGACGAACTCGGATTGCCCCGGGACTATCCCGTCCACGCACCGCCCGACACCGCTCTGCCTCTGAGCTTAAACCGGGACGGGATCTGCCTCACGACATTTGGCCTGCGGCGGGAAGAACTCCTGGGCGAATCCGAACGCGCGCTGCGGGAACAACTCGAAAAACTCTGATGGATACACTTGTCACACGCAGCCTCGACGCCTGCCACGCATCCGCCCGCCAATTCGAGCACGCCGCCGACACCCTCGGCCTCCAATGGCCAGGCTGGGCCCCGCTCCTGGAGCTTTGCAGCCAGTTCCGGCTCCGATGCGACGAGCTCGTGGAAGGCCGCGGATTGGCCATGGAAACCATCGCCTTTATCGGCCCCAAAAAAGCCGGCAAAAGCACTCTACTGCACCTGCTCATCGCCGATGAAACCGTGCGCGCCCAAATCCAAGCCGGCTCCGCCCTTTCCACCTCCACGCCAAAGCTCGTGTGGATCGGCCCCAAACAACCCGTGGGAATGGATCCCGCCGTGGAGGAATATCTGCCCTGCAGCACCGCCGCCATGCCCGCATTCGGCGTGGCTTGCACGCTCGCCGATGTGCCCGGCGAAAACGAAATCCAGCCCGCCCGCGCCCATGCCGCCGAACGCGCCCTCCAACTGGCTCTGGTCAAGGTTCTCGTCGTCGGATTCTCCGACCGCAACAACGCATCACTCTCCGCCCTCGCCCGGCGCGCCGGCCGTTCCATCCTGCTCCCGGTCATCACCAAGCTGCGGCCCACGGACAATCGCGACGAGCTCGCCACCCTCAGGGACCGCTTGGTGCAGCTGGCTCCCGACGCGACGATTCTCGAACCCCTGATCGCCGCCGAATTCGATCATCCGGAGACACCCACCGATTACCCGGCCCGGCTGGCAGCGGAGCTATGCACGCGCCTGAGCGATGCGCTTGTAACACATCCGCCAGGACCGCTCACCGCCGATCTATTGGAAGGCCATCGCTCCCGCTTTGTCGCTCAGGCCCGCTCCCTCGCCCGCCAGCATCTCCGCGCTTCGGCGGCGGCTGCGAAAAATTTGCGCGCCGCCATCGACAAGGCCCTTACCGAAGCCGCCACAAATCTGCTCGGCGATGACCGGCAATTATTGCCCGGGATCCGGTGGTCGCTCCGGGCCAATTTACTCGCGCGCACGCCGGGCTGGTGTTTTCCCTGGCGCACAATGCTCTCGGTTGCGTCGTTGGCGGCCGGGGCTCTGGATCGGCTGCCCATCGCCTTGCTGGGGAGTTTGCCGTCACTCGGCACCGTGATTTATCAAAGTGTCCAAAATGTGCGGTCCGGCGCCGCCTTCGAGCAATCGGCCCAAGACGGTTTGCGACAGCAACTCAGCGAGAATCTGAGGACACTGCTGGCCCAAGAATTTGCCCTGCTCGATGACGCCCTGCGCCACGACTTTAACGGCCACCTCCCCGCAGCCGCCACCGTCGACGGCGCCCGACTTGAGCCCGTGGGCTTGAACGAACTTCAGCGCCGGTCCTCCGCTTTGATTCATCAATGCGTCGACCTCCATTCCGCCGGCCGCGCCACGGCATTCATCTACGCGGTCCTGGGGTGCGCTGTGTTCTGGGGCATCTTCGGCTGGCCGCTGGCCGCGCTCTACCAGGAGTTTTCAATCGCCGCCCGCGCCCTGTGGCAAGGCACAGAAATCGCCACCGGCCTTTTTCCACACGACACCGGGTCGACGCTCTTCACCGCCTTATTTCTAGCGGTCCTGCCGACGTTTCTATTGCTTCTGGTGGTGTTAAGCGGGTTGATCCGACGCAGTGTGGTGGCGGCGTGCCTCGGCGAATTGCGGACCCGCCACGAGCAGCTCTGCACGGAGATGATCGCCGGGAACAGGGTTTCATTGCGCGTCAGTGAACCGCGTCTGGACGCCTGCCTCTCGCTGTTCCTCGTCGAATAAGGTGGCCGGCGTCGGCTACGTCGCTGCGCCTGTAGCCAGATCAGAAACCCGCTGCCGGAGCAGTAGCAGCTTGAGCGACAGGATCGTCGCCTGGGCGGGATTCACGCGCCTGGTTTGAATCGCTTGTTCAAGGCGCTCCAGCACTGGCTTCAACGAGCGCCCGGCCGCCGAATTCGTCGGCGAATTCAATCCCCCGCTCGCCATTGTAATCGGATGCTTCTGTATAAAGAGTTCCAGCGCAGTTTGAGTCAACCGGTTCTCCTGCTTGTTGATCCCTGCCAGCACCTGATTCCCCCATAAACTCCCCACCCGTTCTTCTTCGATCGAGTCTGGAAATCCCGTGAACCCGCGCCGCTTGATCTCCCGAAAAAGATCCACATCGCTGATCCCGGTCCGATGAAACCGCGCCAGATCCGCCGGACTCATGGGCACGCTGTTGGTCCCGGCAAATGAACCGTAAACAAACGTCCCAGCCGCAGAAATCGCCGCATCCACTTCATCACTCCAGCCGCTCCCTACTTTCGCATCTAGGGCGTCTTTGGATTCCTGCGTGAGAATGCGCCGACTCCACCCTTCAGGCACTTTCCACCCCTGCGGCGCCATAAAATACCACCCCCCAACCAAAGCGACCACTGCGACGCAGCCCAACCACAGCCCGGTCCCAGAACGCGGAGCGGCACTCGCCTGCGTGAAAATCTCGGGCCTCCCGCTATCCCTCCCGCTATCCTGCCGCTCAGGCGGTGCAGCAGGCTTCGGCGCAGGCGCAGGCGCAGGTTCGCGCTCGACCGGGACTGCGCGCTCCCGCTGACGGGTCGCTATTTTTAAATTCAGCTCCGTCTGCCATTTCGGAAGTTCATCCAAGGGCGCATGCGCAACCGATTCCCCGGTAAACGCTGACTCCCACCAATCCACCCCCACGTTGGCAGGCGCCAAAACCTCCACCGCTTTGATTAAATGCGCGTCCACCAAGTCGAGTATGACCTTCGCCGCCTCAGCCCGATCCTGCTCGTCATCGGAAAGGAAATTCAACAGATCCCACAAATTCCGGGGCGCCTTGCGGAGCAGCGTCACCACACTAAATTGCGGGGAATCTTGCGAGGGACAGCAAGCTTCTACGCGCGAGGTCAACTCCAGAAACGTCAACGTGCGAACTGACCGTTTACTTAACTCCGCGACGTAGTCCACATACAACGCCGCCTCCATCAGGATCGACTCAATCGAAGCTTCAATGGTCTCCTGCCCGCATTCGACATCTCTAAAATAAGCGAACTGCCCCTCGGTCAGCGCCGCCAACTCCACCACCGCAACCCGCCCCTCCAATGCGCCCAATTCCCCATGCACAATTCGACCATGCGCGAAAAAAACCCGGCCGGTAAACTGCGTCCCTGTAATCCGCAACATTCCAATGGGCCGACTCAACGCCTGACAGAGATCACAGAAGGTCACCTCATCAAGGCGCCCCGACATGCTTGGGCTTCCGGTAACTTCGATAGGATGACGCGCCATGTGTGCAGAGTTGAGAGCAGCGGTCTAACGCAGTCTTCTTAGATATCTTCCGCGAGGATCAGATCGGCCAACATGAGTAATCACCCCTAGCAGAAAAAACGCCAATGACGAGTTTTAATACCCCCTCCGGGCGCATCCCTTATTCGAAATTATGAAGGATGAATGATGAAGGTTCGGAAACCACAACTCCCGTTAAACCCGACGCCGCCCGGCATTCGCCGCAGCCACCTACTCCGCCCAATAACTGCAGGCCGCCGCGACCTCGGCCAAGCATCCCCCATTTTGACCCTCTGCGGCGCTGCGCCGCGTTAATCCTAAAAACAGCAGATTGAAACAAGGCGGTCACGGAGGCCGCTGAGACCATCGACGGGGGCAGGTAATTCCGCCAACCATTTAAATCCTTTCTTCTATGTGCTCCATGCGTTCCCTGCGGCTATCATTTCCGGGTTTGGGCTTCATTCTCCGCGGCTATCATTTCCGGGTTTAGATTTTCGCGTTCCCTTACGACCAGGCGAGGACGCGCAGCCGTTTTTAATAGAAACGAGGGGAGCTCAAAAAACATGAAACTATTCTCAACTATTCTTGCCACAATCTGCCTGTGCCTGCCGACGTTCTCGCAGGCCAATGAAAAAGATGAGGTCCAACGCGCGGCCGCCACCATCGAACATTTAAGCCGAATCCCGGAGCGGGGCATTCCCGAGAGCATCATACGAAATGCCAAGGGCGTCGCCATCGTTCGTGTCTATAAAGCGGGCTTCGGCTTCAGTGGCCAAGTCGGGCGCGGGGTCGTGGTGGCGCGCACCCAGCAGGGTTGGTCCGGGCCCACATTTATCAGCATGGCCGGCCCGGGATTCGGCCCGCAGATCGGACTGAAATCCACCGACTACGTGCTCGTTCTCAATACGCAGAAGGCAGTGGCTGCGTTTGCCCGAGGCGCCAACGTAACCCTGGGCGGCTCGCTCAGCGTCGCAGTCGGGCCTGTCGGCCGCACCTTCGGCCTGGACGTCACACCCGTCGCCGCCATTTACACCTACAGCCAAAGTCACGGACTCTTTGTAGGCGCATCCCTGGACGGGACCGTGGTGAGTTCGCGCCCGAACTCGAACGTCCGTTTCTATGGACAGCCCGAAGCCC
>JAYTYG010000201.1:0-2681 GCA_043742585.1 Spartobacteria bacterium | reverse complement strand
GAACGGAGATGCGTAAGCCTGGCAGGGCAAAAAAACACAAGACCCCTTCTGGACCCTGGATAACATACAGTGCAAAACTGCTTGGAGCCGATGGCGTTTTAGACAGATTCATGGCCCGCCGAATACGTATGCACAAGTCGGCGAGTCGCAGCCGCCCTTGGGTTATGCCGACTGTCTTCGGTCGAATATTCGCAGCCATCAGCCAAACAACCTCCACCTTTGCCTAGTCTCAATTTCCTCATATATGCGCGCCCTACTTCTGGTTCTCGATAGTGTTGGTTGCGGCGACGCTCCTGATGCCGCCGCTTACAATGACGAACAAGCCGATACCCTCGGTCACATTTTCGCCGCCTCCCCGCACCTGCAGCTTCCCGCCCTATTTTCGCTTGGCCTCTGGAAGATCCTAACCGCCGATGTATTCGACCCCCGCTCCCAGCACACCGCCGCCAGCTACGGGCGCATGCGACAGCGCTCGGCAGGCAAAGACTCCACCACAGGCCACTGGGAAATGGCCGGGGTCATTTTGGATAACCCCTTTGCCACCTTTGCGTCATTTCCCCGCAAACTCCTGGAGGCGATAGAAACCGAAGCCCAGGTCAAATTTATCGGCAACTACCGTCAAAGCGGCACAGTGATCCTCGAAGAACTTGGCCCCAAGCACCTCCAGACCCGACAGCCCATTGTCTATACTTCCGCCGATTCGGTCCTCCAAATCGCCGCCCACGAGGATGTCATGTCCACTCGACAGCTTCACGACCTTTGTCGGATCGCCCGCCGCCACGCTAACCCCTTTCAAATCGCCCGCATTATCGCCCGCCCGTTTCGCGGCAAACCCGGCTCCTTTTCAAGAACCACCGACCGGCGCGACTTTTCCGCCACCCCGCCCCGCACCATCCTCAATGCCATTGCCGACACCGGCCGCGAGGTGAAATCAGTGGGTAAAGTGCGCGACCTTTTCGCCGGCAGCGGCATCACGCACTCGCACCCCACGCATTCGAATCGCGACGGCATGCAAGCGATAGAAGCGCTCTGGACCACGCTGGATGAAGGCCTGATATTCGCCAACCTGATCGACTTCGATACGCTATACGGGCATCGCCGCGATCGGGAAGGCTATACCCGCGCCCTCATAGAATTCGATCAATGGCTCATGAGCTTTCTCGGCCAAATCGAGCCGGAAGATCTACTTATAGTCACAGCCGACCACGGCAATGACCCAACGTTTACGGGCACCGACCATACCCGCGAGGAAGTGCCATTAATGATCGTCCATGACGGCCTATGCGTACCGTTGGGCACCCGCAAATCCTTTACAGATGTGGCCGCAAGCCTCGGTGATTTTTTTGGGCTGCGCGAAAAATGGCAGGAGGGGACATCCTTTCTCCGCCACCCCATCCCCACTCATGGCAGAGCCTAAGCGCGCCTCACGCCAGGCCTTGTGCAGCTAACACTGCCTTTTGAAAGTGCGGGATGCGCCGCAATAAAACCGCAGCGCAAAAGACATTTACGCCAAAGGCGTTAAGCCCTCCAGCCCAGGGCTGGCCCGCTGCGGACCTACCCTGGGACTGAGTCAGCGCGGAACGAACCGCAACGCGGTTCCGCCAATCCTCGATCTTCAGCGTTACCCACCTCGGGGTTGAATTTCAGAGGATTCCCGTAACACCTCGCTCCTCGCACTGGTCGAAACGCCTTCTGCGCAGATGCGTCACGGATGCTCGGGATACAGCGTTTTTCGATTCCGATTTTAGATGCGTAAGCCCTGGCCGCAGCCACAAGGCTTACGCATCTAAATTTTTCTGTCAGGATCCAAGTTAAAATAAAGTGACTTAATCATCAGAAACTACAGTCACCGTAATCCATCGCAATGATCGCGAGGTCCATTCGAATACACCCTCCAGATCCCCAACCCCGGCCAGATCAAAGTAGTTATACGGAGATTGAATCAGCACAGGATAGAAATAGAGGCCAACCGATGACTAATTACCACGGAATCATAAGGTTACTTAATTTAGACTTGCGACTAGTCTGTTCAAATACAACATTGGCGCTTCATGAAATCTAACAATCTCCGAATTGACCGACTTAAGGCAATGCTAGCTCTCGAAGAGCGCCGCGCGAGTGTCCAACTGGAACTCGACAACCTAACCGCGAAGCTGGCTAACCTTAAGGATACGCTTTTCGATGCTAGCGCAGAGGCGCCCGCCGCAGACAAAGTCCGGAAAACAGGCCCCGGCCAGAAAGCAGCCCCAGCCGCTAAAAAAACAGCCACAGGTCGCGGCAACACCGCAAAAGGCAGTCTGCGCGAAAAAGTTCTCGCAGCCTTGGAAGCGGCAGGCAGCGAGGGAGTTTACGTCAAGGACCTGGCGCAAGTCCTTGGCACCAAGCCAGTCAATATCCACTCCTGGTTCCACTCCAACATCCAACGCAATCCCTCCATCCAAAAGCTGACTGGCGGCCATTACCGGCTCGTCAGCGGCGCCAAGACAGACACGGTCAAAGCAGCTAAGGCGACCAAGGTAGCTAAGGCGCCTAAAGCTCCTAAAGCTCCGAAAGCTGGTAAGGCACCAAAAGCAGCCAAGGCCCCCAAGACAGCTTCCGGCCCAAAAACAGGCAGCAAACGCGGCGCACTCGCCACACAGATCCTTAGCACGCTGGAAGACGCTGGAGCCGCTGGCATGAGT
>JAYTYG010000200.1:0-3220 GCA_043742585.1 Spartobacteria bacterium | reverse complement strand
CCCTGCTGCATGACGGCATCGGCGACACCATCCGGGTGTCGTTGACCGAGGATAGCGTGCACGAAATTCCCATCGCGCAAAAGCTCGCCGACGGGAAACGCAGCTTCGCTCCGGTGGCTCCGTTGCACGCGCCTGTGCTGGGGCTCGATCCGTTTGTTTACCGGCGGCGCGCCTCGCAGGTCGTGGAGATTGGCGGCGCCCGGGTCGGTGGGAACGAAGTCCTGCGGGTGTTTACCGAGCAGGCGATGGCGGATAAGATCGCTCATAAGCTGGCGCAAATGGGCGATTACCGGCCCGACGTGGTGGTGGGCGAGCGCGAGGCCGCAGAGATCGTGGCGGTGGATCCCGAGAACGATGCCGAAATCGCCGCGCTCAATGCTTCGCCTACGGCCCGTTTGGTCACCGTGCGCGCGCTCGGGCATTTGGTAAATCCGGTGGTGGCGTTTCGCACTTTGGCGGCGAAGCTCGACGAGCGGCACCCCATTTTGCTCACCGAAACGCTCAGCCCGCGCGGCACCGGCGGCTCGCAGTCTGAGTTTGTGGATTATTTGCTGGCGACTTCCGCTGATCTCGGGAGCCTCATCTGCGACGGCATCGGCGACGCGATCCTGCTCACCGGTTGGGACGGGCCGGGGCAGCTCCTGCGGGTTTCATTTAATCTATTGCAGGCGGCCGGGGCGCGGATTTTCAAGACCGATTATGTGGCCTGTCCGAGCTGCGGGCGCACGCTGTTCAACCTGCAGACTACCACCGCTAAAATCAAAGCGGCGACGGCCCACCTCAAAGGCGTGAAAATCGCCATCATGGGTTGCATCGTCAATGGCCCGGGAGAAATGGCCGACGCGGACTTTGGCTACGTGGGCGGGGCCCCTGGCAAGGTGAACCTGTATGTGGGCAAGACCCCGGTGAAGTTCAATATCCCGGAGGCGGAAGCCGTGGAACGCCTCACCGACCTGGTGCGCGAGCATGGGAAATGGGTGGAGCCGGCCGAGATCGCGTCCGTGGTGCCGTAGCCAGGCGTTTTTGTGGCAACGGCCCAATCCATGTCTAAGCATACTCCAGGACAGCCCACAAATGTTGCTGGGCAACCCGTTAACAGTCATGTCGCTATCTGTATTACTTCCGGCGAGATGGTGCACGCCGATTTCATGCTCTCCGTCCTGCAGTTGGCTCAACGGGCCAGGAACGACGGCTTCCGCCTCTCGGTGGTCAACTCCAAGTCTTCGATCATCGCCCAGAGTCGGAATTTCGCGGTCAAAGGGGGGCTCGCAGCTGGTGCGGACTGGCTGCTGTTTCTCGACAGCGACATGGTTTTCCCGGTCGACACGCTTTCACGGTTGTTGGCGCATCAAGTAGCGATCGTCGGTGCAACTTATGCGCGTAAAGGCTGGCCGATCACCTTCATCGGCACCCGTCTTGATGGGGCGCTGATCTCGCCGGCGGACAGCGGCCTGATTTCGGCGGCCCGGATGCCTGCGGGCTGTTTATTGATCAAAGCCAGCGTCTTCGAGAGTTTGAAGCCGCCTTATTTTCGCTGCGCTTACGATGAGGAGAGCGGCACCATCCTCGGGGAAGACTTTTGGTTTTCGGAGCGGGTGCGGGAGCTCGGGTTTGAGGTCTGGTGCGATATGGCGCTTTCCCGACAGATCGAGCACATCGGGGCGTTTCGTTTCCATCTCAAGGACGCCAGTTAATGCCCAAGAGTGGCAGGCTTTCAGGGCGTTAGGATTGCAAGGCGCATTTTTGTCCGAAGCGTGGTGACCTGATCCACTCAGCTGCCTCCGTGTTTCAATCTTCTGTTTTCGGATTTAATAAAAAAGGACAGGGCGCGGAGAAATCTCCACGCCCTGTCCCTTCAGAATTTACCGAGCTTGTGGGTAGACTGAGGTCTATTCGAGGCCGCCGCCAGCAGCGCTCGAGCCGGAGCCCGTCACTGGCGCGCTCACGTAAGTCGTCTTGGTCATGCGGCTGGAGCCGGCGGGCAGATTGCCTGAGGTGCTGGTCTGGATCCGATGCGAGCGCTCAATCATGTCGCCCATGCGTTCCTTGAACTCACGCTGGCGTGGGGTGAAGGATTCGCTGATCCCCTCGAAGGGATTGCGGCCCGTAACCAGGTTGTAAATCGAAAACGGCACGCTCGCCCGGACCCCGGCGGTCCAGTGACCGCCCATCAGCGCGGCGTCATCCCAGTATTCCAAGTCCGCGATCACGCCGGGGAGCAAGCGCGCTTCGAGCCGCGCTTTGAAGCCCGAGAAGTCGCTCCCGAAAGGATTATCGTAATGATAATAACCGCCGTAGACGCGGACTTCGGTCCACTTGCAAAGCGGCAGGAGCACTCCGAGTTCAGCGTTGAACCCTTCCAGAGTGGCTTCCCGCTGCACGAACTTATTGGTGGTCGTGGTGGTGCTGGTGAAACCGGTGCCAGAACTGTGGCTGGAGTGTCGGTCGGTGCTGCTGCCCACCTGCACCTGACCGTTCTCGGGTAGGTAATAGTTGAAGCGGGCATCGACCCATTTGGTCAAGATTTCCGCCCCGAGCCCCAGTTGTTCGAAGTTGTTATCGCGCTCGCTGGAGATCGAATCCCAGAAAGCATTGAAGCCAATAATCACGTTGTGCTCGGGCAGGAGCTTGCGGAAAGCCAGGCCCGTGCTGCTGATAAACTGGCTGTTGTCCTCGTAGTGATAGCGCGAGTCCAGGAACAGAAAGGCGTCCCGTTTCTGCGGCGCCCAGATCCCGGTCATCGAATCCAGATAAACACCGTTGAGATGCGAGCTGAATTGTGTCCCGAGCGTCAGCATGCCGCGGGGATCGTCCGGAAACCATTCGCGGAGCGGAGCGGTGGGGGCTGACTTGCCGTCGCTGCTCACCACTTCGTGGCCGGCTTGGGCCATGGGGGCGAGAAGAGCGGCGACGCTTGTCGCCAGAAGAATATTACGAAATATGCTCATTGATAAAAGGAATGAATGGGGCTGCGTCGATTAGTAGTTGCTCCCTTGGCACCCAGCCACCCAGAGCGCAACGTTTGCGTAATCCGGATAAGCTTGGTCGAAGCCGGTCGCGAGGGTGATGGGCGTGTAAGTCGGTGTGCCTCCCACGCTCACGCTATACATCGCTAACTTGCTGTTATTTTTCACACCCACGCTTGCGAGGATCTCAACATGGCCATTGGAGACGACTGTGGCCACCCTCACCCCGTAACCGTTTTTGTCCGCGCTAAATG
>JAYTYG010000199.1:0-1721 GCA_043742585.1 Spartobacteria bacterium | reverse complement strand
CAACGACATGGGGACAGACACTTTATTCTCAACGACATGGGGACAGACACTTTATTCTCCGCAACCGGAGGCTTGCTCCGGATTACGATCCCCGATACTCTCCGCCTCCTTTTGACGTATGAGCACTAAAACCAACTCTGAAGCGAAAACCGCTCCCCCTGCCGCAGCCCCCGAACGCGGCGAAACCATGAGCGGCGCGGAAATCCTCGTCGCCTGCCTGGAGCGCGAAGGAGTGGACTCCATCTTCGCCTATCCCGGCGGAGCCTCCATGCTCATGCATCAGGCGCTGACAAAATCCACCAAGATCCGCACCTACCTGCCGCGCCACGAACAAGGCGGAGTGTTCGCCGCCGAAGGCTACGCCCGGGCCAGCGGCAAAGCCGGCGTGGTCATGGCCACTTCAGGACCCGGCGCCACGAATCTCGTGACCGGCATCGCCGACGCTTATTTGGACTCCACGCCGCTGGTGGCGATCACGGGCCAGGTGCCGCAGGAGATGATTGGCAAAGGCGCCTTTCAGGAAACCGACGTATTTGGAGTGACTGCGCAGATCGTTAAGCACAACTATCTGGTGACAGACGTCAACGACATCCCACGGATCGTTAAGGAAGCTTTCTACATCGCCCAGAGCGGCCGGCCCGGCCCGGTGCTCATCGATATCCCAAAGAACATCCAGCGGGAGACGACTCAACCGGTGTTCCCGACCACGGTGAATCTCCGCGGTTACAACCCCGTCAAGCACGCCGACGATCTGGCGCTCAACGAAGTCATCGGCCTGATCCAATCCGCCAAATGCCCGATGATTTACTGCGGAGGCGGCATCATTTCAGGCGAAGCCGCTGCCGAGCTCCTGGAGTTTGTCGAACGCACAGGCATTCCCGTGGCGACCACGCTCATGGGCATCGGTTGTTTCCCAGAGAGCCATCCGCTTTCGCTCAAATGGCTGGGCATGCACGGCACCGTTTACGCCAATAACGCCGTCAACGAGGCGGATCTGCTCCTAGCCATCGGCGTGCGCTTTGATGATCGCGTGACCGGCAAGATCAGCGAATTCGCCAAGCACGGCACGATCGTCCACATCGACATCGACGATTCCGAGATCAACAAAAACAAGGTGGTGCGCCTGCCGATCCTCAGCGACGTCAAATACGCCC
This sequence comes from Spartobacteria bacterium, assembly GCA_043742585.1. Taxonomy (GTDB): domain Bacteria; phylum Verrucomicrobiota; class Verrucomicrobiia; order Chthoniobacterales; family Chthoniobacteraceae; genus CAIURC01. Next base: position 567 of record JAYTYG010000199.1, on the reverse strand, counting down.
TCAAACGCCTCAACGAACTCCTTGAGCACGCCGGCAAAGTCCGGGTAAAGACCGACTTCAACGCTTTCCCTGCTTGGTACACCCAGATCTTTGAATGGAAGGCGCAGTTCCCATTCACGTTCAAGGACAGCGAAAACGTGATTCAACCCCAGTACGCCATCCGGCTGCTTTGGGAAATGACCGGCGGCGACGCCATCATCACCACCGGCGTCGGCCAGCACCAGATGTGGGCCGGTCAACACTTCGACTTCGATCAACCCCGCACCTTCCTGACCTCGGGCGGCCTTGGCTCCATGGGCTTTGGTTATCCTGCGGCCATCGGCGCCAAAGTCGCCTGCCCGGATAAACAGGTCATCGACATCGATGGCGACGGCTCCTTCCTGATGAACGTCCAGGAACTCGCCCTCGCCCACGTCGAAGGCATCGCCGCCAAATGCATGATCCTCAACAACCAATGGCTGGGCATGGTCATGCAGTGGGAAGACCGCTTTTTCGAGCAGCCCGTTCAGCTTCGCGAGCGCGTATTTCACGTCGCTCAGGATGGGCAGCTTCACGACCTTGTTCTTG
>JAYTYG010000198.1:0-4836 GCA_043742585.1 Spartobacteria bacterium | reverse complement strand
GCGGGGCTTTGTCTGGAGCTGATACTGGCTGGCGAGCGCGAGCATTTGCCAGAGCCAGAGCCGATGCCGGACTTCGGAATCTACCGGCGTTCGACAGTGCAGACAGGGCGCGAGATCTGGCTGTGTTTCTATCGTGCCTGGTATCAAGCGGACGATCTGGCGGTGGTGGACGCGCTCCAGACCGCGCTCGAAGCGCGGGGCTTTGCGGTGACGCTTTTCTATTCACTGTCTTTGCGGCAACCGGCGGCGCAGGCTGAATTATTGAGGGGGGCGGAGGTGTGTGCGCCGAGGGTGATCATTACGCTGCAAAGTTTTTCGCTCTGCTTGAATGATGGGGAGCGCTTGTCGTTTTTGGATCGGATCGGCTGTCCGGTGCTGCAACTGCCGGTGGCGTTGAGTTCCCGTGAGTCGTGGCTCAAGAATCTCGCCGGGTTGGCGCCGGCCGAGGTGGCGATGAACGTGGCTTTGCCCGAGATCGATGGTCGGATTTTTGGCTCTGTGATTGGGTTCAAAGAGGAAGATGTGCTCGTGCCGGAAGCACAGTTTACCGTGAAACGGTTGCAGCCGGATCTCACTCAGATAGCCGCCGGCGCTGAGTTGGCGCATCACTGGGCGCGACTGTCGGAGTTAGATAACGCGGAAAAGAAAGTGGCCGTTATTCTATCTAACTATCCGAATCGGGATGGACGGATTGGGAATGGAGTGGGACTCGATACGCCGGCTAGCACAGTCAACTTGCTGCGGGCGTTGAGCGTGGCTGGTTATGTGGTGGGGCCGTTGCCGGCTGATGGTGAAGAGCTGATGAATTGGCTGCAGAAGGGAATCACCAATGATCCTGAACATTCCTATGGCAAGACCGCAGCGCAGTCTGTGTACAAGCACGAGTTGGAAAGCTTCATTGCCGAGTTGCCGCTGTCGCGTCGGGAGGAGCTTGCCAGCCATTGGCCAGATATGGGGGAGAGCTCTGTGCCGGTGGCTGGTATCCAACTCGGGAATGTGTTCCTCGGTATTCAACCGCCACGCGGTTTTTCACAGCAACCGGGAGCTATCTATCACAGCCCGACTTTGCCGCCGCCGCCGCAATACCTGGCGTTTTATTTCTGGGTCCGCGAACGATTCCGCGCGGACGCGATCGTGCATCTGGGTAAGCACGGTAATTTGGAATGGCTGCCGGGCCGTGCTGTGGCCTTGGGCGGGGATGATTATCCGCGAATTTGTATAGGCGCATTGCCGCATATCTATCCTTTCATTGTTAATAATCCTGGGGAGGGGACACAGGCTAAGCGCCGCACTGCAGCGGTGATTATCGATCATCTAACTCCGCCGCTGACACGATCTGGGCTGTATGGGGATTTGGAGAAAATGGAGCGTCTATTGGAAGAGCACGCGCATTGTCTGACCCTTTATCCAAGCCGCGCGGGAGAGCTTGAACGCGAGATCGAACAACTCCTGAGTGAGTCCTCTTGGGGGGCGGAAGTGCCCGGCTCAGCAAGGTCGGTGGAGGCGATCGGGAATTTCCTTTGCGAGATCAAGGAAAGCCAGATCCGCTCCGGTCTCCATATTCTGGGAGAAACGCCGAAGGCCGAGAAGCGGGTGGATTTTTTGCTGAGTTTACTGCGGTTGCCGAGCGCCGAGCGGCCGGGTTTGTTAGAGTCGATTTCGGGGCGTTCGCTGGAGAATTTATCCAGTATTGAACGTGACGATTTGGAGTTGCGGGCGCGCGCGTGGATAGCGGATGCGTGCTGTCATGCGGCGGGGGGTGAGGAGTTAGATGCGTTGCAGAAGTTGCGGCTGCTGGTGCGCCAACAGTAGCTGCCTCGGTTAGCTAAATGCAGCGATGAGTTAGATCACTGTCTGCTCGCTTTGCGCGGCGGCTTTGTCTCGCCGGGGCCGGCCGGGGCGCCGACTCGCGGGCGGCTGGATGTGCTCCCGACTGGGCGCAATTTTTTTGCGATTGATCCCCGGGTGGTGCCCACTCCCACCGCCTGGCGCTGTGGCAAGCTCATGGCGGAGCAACTCCTCGAACGCCATCGCCAGGAGCAGGGCGACTATCCCAGGACTCTGGCTTTGGTGATCTGGGGGACTTCGAATATGCGCACTGGCGGCGACGATATCGCTCAAGCTTTATGGCTCTGGGGCTGCGAGCCCGTCTGGGAAGAGGCTTCCGGCAGGGTCGTCGATTTCCGAATTCTTCCGCTGAGTTTGCTGGGCCGTCCGCGTGTCGATGTCTTGCTGCGTGTCTCGGGATTATTTAGGGACGCTTTTGGCGAAACTATGCGGTTGCTGGCGACTGTGCCTAAACGTTTGGCTGAGTTAGATGAGCCGGGCTCGCTCAATCCCATACGCCGGGCTTGGCTCAAGGAAAGTGCCGCCGCGATCATCAACGGCGCGGCCCCGCAGGAGGCGCAACGCCAGGCGACGTTGCGGGTTTTCAGCTCGGCGCCGGGGGCTTATGGGACGGGTTTGTTGCCGCTCATCGATGCTGGGAATTGGGATTCCGCACGCGATTTGGTGGAGGTTTTCTGTCAGTGGGGAAATCATGCGTTTGATCCCGATGGAAGTTCGAAGCCGCAGGAGGCGCTGTTTCGCCAACGTCTGAGCGAGGTCGAAGTGGTGCATCAAAATCAGGATAACCGTGAACATGATATACTGGATTCGGATGATTATTTTCAGTTCCAGGGCGGGCTGCACGCGGCCGTGGAAGCGCTCCGGGGCAAGGCGCCGATTACCTATCACGGCGATTCCAGTGAGCCCGATCGGCCCAAGGTGCGGGTGCTCAAGGAGGAGTTGGTCCGTGTCCTCAGAAGCCGGGTTTTGAATCCGCGCTGGGTGGAGGCGATGCGGGCGCATGGCTATAAAGGGGCGTTCGAGATCGCCGCGACTGTCGATTATCTTTTCGGTTACGGGGTGACGACGCGCCTCGTGGAGGATCAGCATTACGAAGAGTGCGCCCAAGTCTTGTTACTGGCGCCGGAACAGAAAGCGTTTTTTCTGCGGCATAATCCTGTGGCCTTGCAGGAAGCGGGAGAACGCCTCATGGAAGCGGCCGAGCGCGGTGTCTGGAAGTCGCCTGATCCCGCCACGCTTGCTGCGTTGGAAGAAACCCTCATCGAAATTCAAGGACACCTCGAATGATTCAATTTCCGTTTACTGCAATAGTCGGGCTGGAGTCAGCCAAGCGTTCGCTAATCTTTCATGCGATCGATCCGCGGATTGGCGGCACGCTGTTTCTTGGGCATCGCGGGTGCGCGAAGAGCACGTTGGTGCGAGCGTTTGCGGAGATTTTACAATCGGGCGTTAATCCGGCTGCGCCATTTGTTGAGCTGCCGCTGGGAACCACCGAGGATCGGCTGTTGGGTTCGGTGAACGCTGCGGTGTTGGTGGCTAATGGAATGTGGTCGGAGAAAGCCGGGTTGATCGAGCAAGCTGATGGTGGATTGCTATATATAGATGAGGTGAATCTGTTGCCCGATCATCTGGCTGATCTCATCTTGGATTCAGCCGCTTCCGGTCAATATAGGATGGAGCGCGACGGGATTACCCGGCATTTGCAGAGTCGCTATATCCTGGTGGGAACCATGAATCCGGAGGAGGGCGATTTGCGGCCACAGCTTTCAGATCGGTTCGGGCACGGGGTGAAGATAGCTGATGAGTTTAGCGTGGAAGAGCGCCGACAGATTGTGGAATTACGGATGTCGTTTGATGATGATCCAGGGACGTTTGTGGAATCTTTTCGCGAGGCAACTCAAGCGCTCAAAGAGCAGGTGGCCCGGGCGCAGCGCCAACTCAAGCAGGTGACTATTTCGCAGGAATGCCGGCTGTCGGTGGCGGTGCAGGCGCAGCAGCTCAAGCTCGAGGGGATTCGCGCGGAGTTGGCGGTGATGCGCACGGCGCGTTGCGCAGCGGCTTGGGATGGGCGCCCGGCTGTGGAGGAGGCTGATCTGGCGATGGCCTGGGAGCTGTGTTTGGGACATCGCCACACACAGCCGCCTGAACCGCCAGCACCGCCACCGCCAGCACCGCCGCTTCGCCGGAACAGCTCCCGGGAGGAGCCGCGGGCCCGGGCGACTTCGCAATCCCCTCAGGAGGCGGCTGCGGAGCCGGTCGCAATCGAGTCAGGGAAGAGCGTCTACTCGGATCCGCTGGGCGCGTGGGTGCAGCGCAGGAGCGACTTGGGTCAGGCGCCTGCGCGCAGCGTGCGGGCGAGTGTTGCCGGAAATCGGGCGTCGGGTTCCGGGTCGATTGCGTGGACAGCTTCGGTGATTGCCGCCATGCGAGACGGCTGGCGGCCGGGTGCGGCGGGCCTGACTCTTTTGCGTGTGATCCCCGCGCGCCGACTGCATGTCTGGTGTTTGCTGGACGGGAGTCGGTCGGCCGGAGTAAGCGGGCTGATGGCCAAGGCGCGCCAGCGGTTGCTGGGGCTGGCGGCTGAGTTTAAGCGCGCCCGGTTTCATCTGTTGTTGATTGCCGGTGGGCAGGTGGTTTGGGCGGCGCGGAATGCCACGGCGGGCGAGTTTGCGCGGTCGCTGTATTTGTTAGAAGTCGCGAGTGGGAAGAGTCTGATTGTGGAGGCGCTGCAGCAGCTTCAGCGGGCGCGTTTGCGCCATTCGTCGGCTGGCTGGCACCGAATGTTGGTCGCCTCCGACGGTTTGGCCACTGGGGTTGCGGGAGACAGTTTGGTGCAGACGCAGGCGAAGCTGCGCACCGTGGTTCGGCGGTTGAGTGGGACGGGATATCCTTTGGCTTGGCTGTATCCGGAGGCGAAACGCGGCTTGTCAGCTTGGCTGCCGCGGCTCTGGAAAGGCTTGGCGGTTGAGCCGTTCGCGCTGTAGTGCG
>JAYTYG010000197.1:0-3876 GCA_043742585.1 Spartobacteria bacterium | reverse complement strand
GAAATGGCGAAAGAGCAGGGGGGCGAAGTCCGCGGCGATTCCGCATGGAGAGAATGGGTTTCACCGGTCGAAAATGGGCTCGAGTTTGAGCCGGTTTCCTTGGGCTCCTTTGAAAGCGTCCTGCGGCCCTATCAAAAGTATGGAGTTAAATGGCTTAGATCGTTGTTAAGTAGAGGATTAAATGGACTTCTTGCGGACGAAATGGGTTTAGGAAAAACCGTTCAAACGCTTGCGTTTTTGTCTGGAATCTCGGGAAAATCACTCGTCGTTTGCCCCTCATCGCTGGTCTTCAATTGGGAGCGCGAGGCGAAGCGCTTCGCCCCGGATCTCCGCACGCTCGCGATTCAGGGCGCTGAGCGCCGGACGCTGTTTGGCGAACCTCTCAAGGCGGCGGATTTGATCGTCACCAGCTACGCACTGCTGCGCCGCGACATTGATCTCTACCGGGGCACGGACTTCGCCGCTGTCGTGCTCGATGAAGCCCAGCACATCAAGAATCCCGACAGCCAGAACGCTCAGTCCGCATTTTCCCTGAAATCGAAACGCCGCCTGGCCCTAACCGGAACCCCGGTGGAAAACACCCTGGCCGACATCTGGTCCCTGATGAATTTCCTCATGCCCGGTTACCTCGGGTCTCGTCAGGATTTCCGCGAGCGATTCCAGCAACCCATCGAGCGCGACCCGAGCGGTCCAATTCATCGCCGACTGATCAAACGCCTACAGCCTTGCATCCTGCGTCGGCTGAAAAAAACTGTTCTTACTGAACTGCCGGATAAAATCGAGCATATTGCTTATTGCGAACTAACCGGATCGCAGCGCGAGATATACACAAAACTTGCCAACACCACCCGCCAGCGGGCTTCCGAATGGTCGGGCACGAAGGATCAAGCCAAGGCGCGCATGCTCATGCTGACGGCCCTGCTCCGGCTCCGCCAGACCTGCTGCGACCTCCGACTACTCAAGTTGGACGAGCAAACTGACCCTCGCGAGCCCTCCGGGAAACTGCTGATGCTAGAGGAACTCCTCAACGAGGCGATAGACGGCGGGCATCGCGTGCTGATTTTCAGCCAATTCACCTCAATGCTCAAAATCTTGCGCGAGACCCTGGCCCGGCTGGAGATCGCGCAATGCTACTTGGACGGGCAAACGAAAGACCGCGCCGCCGAAGTGGACCGCTTTGAGTCCGGCGAGGCTTCCGTTTTCCTCATCAGCCTAAAAGCGGGCGGAACCGGGCTCAATCTGACGAACGCCGACACTGTAATCCACTTCGATCCTTGGTGGAATCCGGCCGTGGAAAGCCAGGCCACCGACCGCGCCCACCGGATCGGTCAGAAAAAGGTGGTCACATCCTACAAGCTGATCTGCCGCGACACCGTCGAAGAGAAGATCCTCGCGCTCCAGACCCGGAAGAAAGGGATGATCGACGCAACCCTCGATCACGAGCAACCGCTGATGGAAGGGCTGACCACAGACGATATCCGCGAGCTGCTCGGGTAGGGGCGCTTCAAACTCAACGACCGCGCAACGCCGGTCATTCGTTGGGATATCTGAGGCCATTTGCCTGAATCAGGCGAGCAAAGCCCGAAAAGGGAGCAAGTGATGGGTAAATATGTGCGCCACATCGCGCCATTCCCGCAGGGCTGAAGATCCCTTCACAAGTTATTCACAGAATAACATCCACCTCAACGTCAGATGATTATACAAAACATAATACAATATATGTCATATAAAATCGGAGGGTGTTGGTAGAGGTTGAATGTCTGGAAATTATATTTCACTGAGCAAGCGCCCTTAGGAATACGGCATCCTGCTCGATCCGCCGCGCGGCAGCTTTCGCGAAGTCCGCAGCCTCCAGGCGCGGCTTCCAATACTTTTCGGTCATCTCCACCACGTCCAATAAAGTCCAGCGCTTGTCCTCAAGCCCTGCGGCCTGAGCCGGAGTCTGGCCGTCGATTCCCTTGTGCTTGCGAACGAGATTGTAGATCCCGAAATACATCGCCACCGAGAGCCGGTGCATCCGCAGGTCTTTTGAGTAGCCGAGCGTCTGGCGTGTGAGTCGCGTGAGTTCCTGCCGGACGCTGAGGAAAACCCGCTCAATGTGACTGGTGGTGATGGTGCGTAAGCTCGGCGAGCCCAAGACCGCTTTCCGCGTCGATTTGGCAACCTTGGGCACCCCGTTGGTGCGGCGCAGTTGCCATGACGTGGGGTTCCAGTCTTTCGGCTCGCCGAAAACTTTCGTTTCTGTCCCGTGTGAAGCGCCCGCATATCCGAAATAAGCCCGGATGTGATTGGCGTATGAAAGATGATTGTCGGTGGCGATCTGCACCGGGCCGACGACTCGCCGGGCCAAGTCCGCAACGAACTCCTCACCCGTCTGCCAGTCGCGACGCCCAACGCGGTATGTGACGACGAGTTTCGAGTCAGGATCGACGGCGCACCACAGCCAGAAGTCCCCGCGCAGCTTTTCCTTTTGCACCATCCGCTGTCCGTGGATGCCCACGTACTGCCACTGCTCATCCAGCTCCAGGCGAGAGCAAGGCAGGCCGCGAAAATTATCGCTCATGTAATGGGCCAGCGCCTCGCCTGTCTCCGCGATGATGCGGAGCACGGTTTCCTTCGCCACCCCGAGCGTGCGGCACACCGCATTGATCGGAGTGCCTTCGGAGAGGATCGCGAGAACTAAGGCGCGCTTGTCTTTGGAGAGTCGTTGAGCAGGCATAGGTTTTGATTGACGCGGTATCAAATACCGATAGAATCAAACATAGTCAAATGAAAAAAGAGTTACCGAATCAAAAAGTTGAAAGACGTGGCGGCAAGCGCGCTGGCGCTGGTCGGAAGTCCGAAGGCAAGGCCAAGATCACCGTGACGCTCACGGCGACGAACATCGCGAAGGCGAAGGCCCAAGAATCCAACTTCTCCGGGCTCCTGGATCGGCTTTTAGCCGACTGGCTGAAATGAAACCCGGCGCTGAAAATTTGGTTTTTGTTGAATGGGAGGACTCTTACGGATGTTCATCCCGCTGGCAGGATATTGATCCCGAGGCGACGCCCGGTGTCCTGTTGTGCCGCTCCGTCGGATGGATCGTCAGCCAGACCAAAAAGTGCATCGTGCTGGTGCCGCACCTTGCGGACGGCGAGACAAAGCAAGGCTGTGGGGATATGACTATCCCCACAGCCTGCATTGTTCGGATGACGCCGCTGGTGGAGCGGCGCAGGCGCTCTTAGCGCTTTTTGCCTGGGCGTTGGGTCAGAGCCGAGCCGGCGGCGCTTTTCGCGGCCTTGCTGGCTTTGGGGTCGTTCAGGACTTTGGCGGCGGCTGTGGCTGCCTTCTTCGATGTGACTTCGTTTCGTGCCATGATTATTCTTCACCTCCTTCGAGGTTGACTGCATTGGAGATTGGAGCCAACGTCGAAACATCGGCTCTCGTTAGAGGTGCCTTCCCGCTGACCAAATTGCTTTTCTAGGGCGTCGTTTGGTCAGCGGGTTTTCTTTTCTAAGCGATGCGTTGCGGCGTCACGCACCCCTGCGATCTAACAACACAGTCAAGCGGTTGCCCGCGAACGGTTTTCGTCCGGGTGGGTTAGGAGCGACAATGGCTGATTTGGCGGAGGTGGATTTGTTGGCACCCCCGCGCTCATCACTTCAAACAACAGGTCGCCAATTTCTGAGCTGGGGATGTCCAGAGCGCGGGCAATATCGTCCTCGTCATCTTTTCCGACCAAAGGCTTTTCAATACCTTGTCCCAGACCACCGACCGCTCGCGCTCAATGCCCTTTGGTTCAGTTCTGTGGTACCCTTTAGTCGCCATCTCGATGGAAAAATCGCGATACTTCCAATCGCTTAGGATTCCGAGTTTATGAACCCGATACGTTAGGGC
>JAYTYG010000196.1:0-2775 GCA_043742585.1 Spartobacteria bacterium | reverse complement strand
GGATCCGGCGGGGCATGGCGAAGTTGAAGGAAGCCATCAGCCCGGAATTGTAGCCGCAAAGAATTGTAGCCGCAGAGAACGCAGAAGGCACAAAGATCCGAAGAGTTGCAGAAGGATGTGGGCTCTCTTGGGCGGTGCGCACTTCAGGCGGTGTCGATCTGTAGATCGTGCCTCTTGCTGCACGAATTTCGTGCGTGTTCTTTGTTTCCCGTTTTTCGGGTTAAGCGCGTTTTTAAGTCGCGACCGGGTCAGCCAGCTCGTGCTCGCGCGCGACCAGGCAGAGCAACTCGCCCTCATCGTCGAAGATCGGCGCGATGGCGATCTGGACCCAGTAAGGCGTGCCGTTCTTGTGGTAATTGAGGATCGTCTCGCGGCAAGGCCGACGCTCCTGCACCGCGCTACGCATCCGGGCTGCGGTCGCGCTGTCGGTTTTCGCGCCTTGCAGAATCGGGCCGAGGTTTTTCCCGCGCAGCTCGCCGAGAGTGTAACCGCACATGTGGGTGAAAGCGGGGTTCACCGCCTGGACGAGGCCATCCGCGCCGCACATCACCAGGCCCTCCGCGCTGGTCTGCTGGGCGCGCCCGGCGATGAGATGAGCGACGCGACTTTTTAATCCTGGCGACGCCACCACGTCGGGAGTCGAGCCGGTGGCCAGCGCCATGGTGGCAGCGACCTCGCCCATTCCAGCGACAAACCCATGGAGTTCGGGATGGAATTCCAAGACGATTTCAAATTGCTCCCGCTCTTCCGCCATCAGGAAGCCAGCGGAGTAGAGGGCAGCTTGGTTTTGCAGGAATTTTGTGAGCACGGGAAGGCGGGTAAAGTGTAGCGAGCGGGGGTTAGATTTATTCGATACGTTTCGGACCTGTATCTGGATACTCATCAAACTCAGATTTCCTCGCGTATGATTCGGCGCAGCTCAGGCCCGGTTCAAGCCCGGTTCAAGCGCAGCTCAGGCCCGGTTCAAGCCCGGTTCAAGCGCGGTTCAGGCCCGGCTTGGGCCTGACAATATTGAGACCGCTACTTGGCGGGCGGAATCAGCAGCACTTGACCAATCACCAGTTTACGGTCGTCCTTGATATGATTTAACCGACGCAAATCACTCAGAGTGACATGATATTTCGCGGCCACGGCACCCAATGTTTCACCTTCGCGCAGGGCATGGGTTTTCTGACTGCTCGAACTCACTTTGGGATGCTCCTTTAACGGCTTCAGAAACGGTTTCGGCGGCGGTGGCGGCAGCGCGGATTTCTCGGCGCGCTCGGCCTTCTCAGGCTTGGCCGCACGATGCGGCTCGGTGTCGCCCGGGTGCGACTCGGGCCGGGTGTGGCGTTTGACATAAGGCTCCAACGCGGGATCCAGCTCGATCATCTTGGCGTCGAGCTGGGCGTCGGCCTTTTCGTAAGCCCTGCGCACCTTTTCATCGCGCATCGCGATCTTACGGACCTGCTCGTATTCCCTAGGCAAATCAGCGCCCGTCCTTGAGCTGGCGGCCGCGCTGGCCGACGACAGGGACAAAGGGCTCACTGCAATCGCGATGGAAAAAGTCAAAACCAGTTTTCGGATCATTCACGACCACATAACCAGCAGGGCCAGGGACAACAAGCCCGTTTCACCTGCGGCAGAGACTCCGGGGGGAATGGGGGGGAACAGGCGGGGAATGAGAAGAAGGGGAAAAAGGCAAAGATGGTAAGGCCTTGGGCTAACCGGCACCTGCGGTCTCCGGAGCTTCATAATTCATCATTCATCCTTCATAATTCCCACCAAGCTTCTCCCATTGCGCGCTTTTCAAAAGCCTTCCCCGCCCTTAGAACCCAGCCTTTATGCGTATCCTCCGTTTCACCGACCCCGGCTTTGAGTCAGAGCTCGCCGCGCTCAAACGCAAAGCCATGCCGCAACCCCAGGTGGAAGCCACCGTGCGAGAGATCATCGCCGCCGTGAGGGCTACCGGAGACGCGGCGGTGCTGATGTATTGCGAGCGTTTTGGCGGCCCGAAATTCACTGCGCCCCAGATGCGGATCCGCGCGCAGGCGAAGGTGGATGGGGCGACGAAAGAAGCCATCGGCACGGCGCATGACAACGTAAAGCAGTTTGCCCGGCGCAGCTTGCGCAAGAGTTGGTCTGCCAAAAACGCGCAGGGCGCCGAGGTGGGCGAACGCTTCGATCCCTTCACCCGGGTGGGAATTTATGTGCCAGGCGGCACGGCTCCGCTGGTCTCCACGGCCATCATGACTGTCACCCTGGCGGCGGCCGCCGGCGTGCCTCAGATCGTGGTCACCACACCCGCCGACGCCCAGGGCAAGATCAACGAGGCCCTCCTTTACGCTTTGAATTTCGCAGGCGCCACCGAAATTTACGGGATCGGCGGGGCCCAAGCCATTGCGGCCCTGGCATTCGGGACCGCCACCATTGCGCCGGTCCAAAAGATCTTCGGGCCTGGCAACGCCTATGTGGTGGAGGCCAAGCGCCAGGTGTTCGGCCAGGTGTCGGTTGATCTGCTTCCCGGGCCGAGTGAAATCCTGGTGCTCGCCGATGCGACAGCGAATCCGGCCTGGATCGCGGCGGATCTGCTCGCACAGGCCGAGCACGGCAAAGGCAGCTCGATTCTTTTCGTGACCAACTCCGCCAAAATGATCCAAGGCGTGGAGAAGGAAATCGCCGCCCAGCTCCAAAAGCTGAGCCGCCAGGAGCACCTCGCCGGAGTGATCGCCAACGATTGCGCACTGGTGCTCGTCAAGAGCCTCAAGAGCGCAGTGGCCATTGCCAATGAATTCG
>JAYTYG010000195.1:0-2609 GCA_043742585.1 Spartobacteria bacterium | reverse complement strand
ATCAACGCGCTGGTGGCCGGCAAATCGCCAAAGGGGACGGTGAGCTTCTACTCAGGTGGCAAGCTGCTCGGGAGCGGCGTTTTGAATGGCGCTTTCCAGGCCAGTTTCACCGCTCCCACGCTCCCGGCCGGGTGGCAGACCATCACCGCCTTTTACGAGGGTGACGCGGTGAATCTGCCCGGCTGTTCCCCGCTCCTCGATCTCCAAGTGCAATAGTTCCTACAAAAAACTCCAGGCTCCGAGCCCAGTGCTCGGCCTGTAGTGGAAGAGCCAAAAATTCGTCCGAAAATTTCCGGGGGATCTCTTTGATGCTCATGCTGCCTGCACGATCACCTTGGAGCTTGGTTCGCTGGGGTTTGTGCGCCCGGGGTTTGTTAGTATTTGTCATTGAGAACGCATGCGCTGGAATTTAGTTCCAGCCCGTCAATTCCCAGGTCCATTAACGAAACAATAATTGAAACAGTAGGTAAACCCCCGCTCTGCCGGGGAGACTCTCAGACTTTGACTTATAGTGAGAGACCGTAAATTAAAACTGCCGCTTTGAGCGGTTCACAATTTCAAGCCGCCAGCTTTACCGGAGGTATCTGACGGCCTCGGGCCGCACTGATGGCGTTATAATGCAGGGACCCAGGAGCGCTCCTGCCAGAAATCGCGGAGCGCACCGGCGCTGCCCTCGAATATATTGCGTTCAACCTTGTGCAGGTTAGCCAGGTTAGTGGGGTAGGATTTACGGGGCAGGTCACAGACCCCGTCGCCAGTATATTGCCAAAGGTGCCACTTGCCCCAGAGGCCGGTGGACTCGGGCTTGTAATGGTAATTGGCGATCCACAACCAGCATTTCTGTAAAACCTGTTTCGACTCCGAATCGACCTTCGGATTGTTTAGCACCTGTTTTATCCTGTTCTCGTTCGAATACAGCCCGGGATATTTGCCTGTCTTCTGTTGGATGCGTTTGATAAATGCAACCGCTTGTTCAACCCGCATGGTGCCGCCGGGGTAGTGGTGGTTTTCCTCGAAATCCAGCACGAGCAGGACCCCAGGGGGGCGGGTTTCTGCGCGGCGCCATTGGCTGCCGACGACTTCGAGGAGATGATCGGCTTGACGGACCGGATCGTCGGCATTGCCGAAATGATAAGCGCCCCAGAGCAATCCTGCGCGTGCCGCAGCGTTTTGGCGGTTCCCGTATTCGGAGTCTTGAGTGAAGCTGGGATAGGTAGCCTCGTGGATGGCGGCGATGACACCTTCGCCTTTCATCTGGGCGAAATTTGGACGACCTTCGTCGTAGTGCGAGAGGTTAACGACGCTGTTACTTCCGGCTTGAGCGGAAACAGTGAGCAAGGCGAGGAGACTTAGAATTTTTGGGAGCACAGATGTAATTTTATCGCAGTGGAGCGATTGCTGTGCCCGGCGACAAGTGCGAGTTATCTAAGTCAGCGCTTTTCAACGGCAGCAAATCCGATCTCGCGCGACCATGGCCTGTGGGCGCGGTATAGCATCGGTGCTCTGCGTAAGGCCCCACTGGTTTTTAACTGTGGATGCCAAGGCGCAAGCTATGTCCGTGCAAAAGGGAGCGAGTTCTTATCAGTGGCACTGAAGCTCGATACGCGAAGTCTCGAATGGACTTTAACTCCGCACGGGATTGAGTGTTGGAGATGCGCCTTCTAAATTGTCTGTATGTGGACGATTCAGATATTTCGCAATGATCTTGTGACGACTCAGCGCGGGGTCATTGCGCTTATCGAAGGAAAGACAGATTTGGGAGTCTTGGGATGGATGGTAAGTTGGGGGACTCCAAAGGGTAGCGATTATCCGGGGTTCTATGGGGAAGTCATGGCAGGCACTCTGCGTCAGCGGGATTTACCACGCGGTTTGAGGCCAATGAGCCTAGAGTTTTTAGCCATCCTTTGTCACAACGCACGCTGGGCCAAGGCTTGGGAAAATCGGCCCCCGGAGTCGATTGACGAGGATCGCATCCTCACGCCGATCCCGGATTGCCGCGGCTCGGACTTGTGCCTGCCGATGGAGGCGTGGACTGTTTTTTGTGAAAAATATCCAGAGACGGTGGCGATGCTGTGTCGGCCGCCAGCGCTGAATGCGCCGGTGATGGAGCAGGTGGAATTTGCGCTGAATCAGGTTTTAATGGTGCGCGCTAATCTGAATCGCGCGCTTTACGAGCAGTCGGTGTTGTATCGCGAAATCCAGAAGGCAATCCGGGATCTGCAGAGGTTTTCCCGGGAGGAGAAGGAGGGGCAGGCGACGCGGCTTCTGGAGGAGTTGCAAAGCCGGCTCGAGCGGGCGAGCGAGGCTTGGCAGGAGTTGCGGCACACGCAGTTGTCCGCTTTGAACGCGCGAGGCGAAGCGCTGCGCAAGCTCGAAACGCAAATGGATCGCCTGACTGAACAGGAGAAGATGATGGCTTTGCTGGTGACTCCGGATGTATCGGTGGCGGGGACGTTGGCCAGGCATACGCCAGATGATTTGGCGCGTGGTGTGGGCGATGCACGTATCGAGTTGCAGGCCCGGCTCCGGGTTCTCTTGGATTCGTCCTGGATGACTTAGTGCGAAGCTCTTGCAATGCCACCGATGGAAGACCTGGATCTGCGGATAAG
>JAYTYG010000194.1:0-11012 GCA_043742585.1 Spartobacteria bacterium | reverse complement strand
AAACACGTTTTTACTCAGGCGAGTAACGCCTGCAAAGTCCGCCCGAACGGCAAAGGACGCTTAAGTTGACGCGTATGCCGCTGCGGGCCTACCCTGGGGACTAAACCAGAGCCGATTGAACCGCAACGCGGTTCCGCCAAAGGACGCTCCCGGGCGCAACCCACGTTGGGGTTGGATTCTCTTTTTCGACGGGTCCCAGGGTAGCTCGTTCCTCGCAACCCTGGGCTGGAGGGCTCAACGCCTTTGGCGTAGCCGCCTTCCCGAACGTGCCTTATGCGAAGATATGCACTTCCCTATGATCATATTAGATGCGTAGGCCCGGGCCGGACGCCCGCCCCACTTTGCTTTGTGTTAAATTCCGGCCCAGTCGAAACTTGGCGTTAAGTCAGGCGTTCCCCGAACCTTCATAATTCCGCAGCGCTTCCATCCCCAAATCCCGCTTGCCACTCCAAAGGCGGCTGCGCGATAGTCCGCCTTTTTTTTCAAGCCACTTCAAATGCAGCAATTCGGAATCGGTCTAGCAGGAATGGGAAATGTCGGCGCAGGGGTTTTCAAACACCTCACCCAAAACCGCGCCTTACTCCGGGAACGCCTCGGCTTTGAGATGTCAGTCCGCAAGGTCGCCGTCCGCGATCTCAGCCGGGACCGGGGGATCGAGGTGCCGAGCGCCCTGCTCACCACCGATTGGCGCGAGTTACTGGAGGATCCCTCGATTGAAATCATCGTCGAACTCATGGGGCAAAAACAGGAAAGCCTCGACCTCATCCTCGGCGCGATCGCCCGTAAAAAGATCGTCGTGACCGGCAACAAAGCGCTCCTAGCCGAGCACGGGAAAGAGATCTTTGAAGCGGCATTCATCCATAAAGTGCCCGTGTTTTTTGAAGCCGCAGTGGGCGGCGGCATTCCCATCATCAAATCCATCCGCGAAGCCTTCGTCGCCAACCACATCCAGTCCATCCACGGGATCGTCAACGGCACCAGCAATTACATCCTCAGTCGGATGACCGAAGCCGGACTCGGATTTCACGAGGCCTTGAGCGAAGCCCAGGCCGCTGGCTACGCCGAAGCCGATCCCGCGCTCGACATCAATGGCGGCGATGCCGCCCACAAAGCCATCATCCTCGCCTCCCTCGCCTACGGATTCTGGGTGCCGCCGGAAAAAGTCTTTGTCGAGGGGATCGAATACGTAACGGCCGCCGACATCCGATATGCGCGGCAATTCGGGTGTCGGATCAAGCTCCTGGCCATCATCAAAGAGAACGAGGGCGAGATCGAAGTGCGGATACACCCGACCTTGATTCCTGAGAAACACGTCCTGGCAAGTGTTAACGGAGTATTTAACGCAATGGCAGTTAAAGGCGATGTGGTCGGCGACACTCTGTTCTACGGCAGCGGCGCCGGCCAGGACGCCACCTCCAGCGCCGTCATCAGCGACTTGGTGGAAGCCGCCGACGCCATGCTCGCCCCCCGCCGCAACCTCGGCTTCATGCCGCACGGCTTGTATGGCACCTGTAAACCGATCACTGAGATTTGCTCGGAATATTACCTGCGCCTGAGCATCGACGATCGGCCGGGAGTGATCGCCAAACTCGCCGGCATTCTCGGCGAACTCAACATCGGGATCTCCTCCATCCTGCAACCGGAAGCGCCGGAAGGCGAAGTGGTGTCGCTGGTGCTCATGACGCACCGTGCCAACAACGCGCAAATCACCAAGGCACTGACTCAAATGAACGCGCTGGAGTGCGTGAAAGAAACCCCGAGGATGATCCGCGTCGAACGCTTCTCATGATCCTGCGCCCCCTCAACGACCGGGGCGTGATCGCCCGCTGGCGACAGTATTTACCAGTCACAGACGCCACGCCCTTCGTCTCGCTCAACGAAGGGTCCACGCCGCTCATCCACTCCCCCAAACTCAGCGCACTCGTGGGCCGGGACTGCCAAGTCTTCATCAAATACGAGGGTCTCAACCCCACCGGCTCCTTCAAGGACCGCGGCATGACCGTGGCCCTCTCCAAAGCCGTGGAAGCGGGTGCCAAGGCCGTCATCTGCGCCTCCACGGGCAACACCTCGGCCGCCGCCGCGGCTTATGCGGCCCGGGCAGGCGTGACTTGCGTCGTGCTTTTGCCGGCGGGCAAGATCGCCTTCGGAAAACTCGCCCAAGCCTTCATGTACGGCGCCAAAGTGGTGGCCATCGACGGCAATTTCGACGATGCCCTGCGGCTCGTCCGCGAGATCGGCGCCACCGAGCCCATCGCAGTCGTCAACTCCATCAATCCGCACCGGCTGCAAGGCCAGAAAACCGCTTCCTTCGAGATCATTGAGGAACTGGGCGACGCCCCCGATTTCCATGTGCTCCCGGTCGGCAACGCCGGCAACATCAGCGCCTACTGGATGGGGTATCAGGAATTTCATCGCCTGGGTAAAGCCACGCGCCTCCCCAAAATGATCGGCTTCGAAGCAGCAGGCGCCGCCCCCATTTTCCACGACCGCGTGATCCCGCATCCCGAAACCGTCGCCAGCGCCATCCGGATCGGGAACCCGGCGAGCTGGACACTGGCCACCGCCGCGCTCGCCGAGAGCCAGGGCTCGATCGATATTGTCACCGACCCCGAGATTCTGGCCGCCCAAAGCTGGCTGGCTTCCCACGAGGGGATCTTTGTCGAACCCGCCAGCGCCGCCGGAGTTGCCGGCCTTTTCAAATCGCTCGACCCCGCGCGCAGCGCCGAGCGCCGGCTCCCGCTAATTCCCGACGGCAGCCGCATCGTCTGCACAGTCACCGGACACGGCCTCAAAGACCCCGACGTCGCCAAAGACCTCTGCAGCGCAATCATCCCGGCCCGGGCCGAGAAGAGCGAAATCCTCCGATTACTGGAGAAATAGAGGAGACCGCGCCGCGGCTCAAAAGCAGAGCGCAGGCCGTTGACATCGCAGCAAACGCCCCCGATGCTGCGCGCCTTTTATCATGAATCTGCCCTACCGTTGGATCGACTGTGACTCTTGGGAACTCGACTTTTTTGGTCTTCCACACCGGATCCCGTGGCCAGCCGACGTGGCCGACGACGTCGCCGCACACGACCCGTTTGAAATCGGCCGTCTGATCCAAGGCATCGACGCCATGGGCGCCGACGCGAGCGCTCCCTGGACTGCGTTCAAAGCTGCGTCCGCCTATTTTGGCCAGCTCACCGAGGCGCTCGAAGACTCTGAGATTCAACAGGCCAAGGAGATCCTCGTTGAGATCGAGAAAACGCATCCCGGCACCAGCTACCGAATTTTCCACGCAGCCTATGTAGCCCGCCACGAAGGCCGCGCGGAAGACGCCATCCGGCTGTATCAGGAAGCGGGCGAGAAAACCCCCGGGGTCGCCGATATCTGGAACAATCTGGCCATGACCCTGGCGATGTCCGAACGCCGCGACGAAGCGGTCGCCGCCTTTCGCAAAACCCTCGCCACCAAGCCCACCGACCGCACCGCGCTCGAAGGACTCTCGCAAATGCGGGAATTGGTCAAACTCATCCGCGACCCCAATGACCCCAACTCCACCATGTATGTGGAGATCCCGACTTTTCGGGAAATGGCAGCCGGCCAGATCGAGACGTTGGCGGCGGATCCCGATCAGCTCCTGAATTACGGCGAAGAGCTTTACCGGGCGGGCATGGTCCCTGAAGTGGGCTTGAGCGCTTTGGAAAAAGCCCACGAACTGCGTCCGGACCATCCGCACACCTTGCTGGCATTGGCGTCGGCCTACCGGCTTTCGAACGACTTCGGAAAAGCGCGCGCGCTCATCACGAAGCTCACCGAGTTGCAGCCTGAAAGCGCCGATGCATTTTTTCATCTGGCCCAGATCTGCAACGCCTCCGATGACTTCACCAGCGAACGCGCCGCGCTGAGCCGCGTCATCGAGCTCAACCCCAACATGCAGGCCGCCCTGGGGATCTGGTTTGAATTGAAACCCGGCGAGCACGACCCCGCCAAGGAACAGGAACTCCTGGATTTCGCGGAAAAGCGCAACTCTTGGATGGGCTTCGTGCTCGCCAGCGCCCTTTGCCGCGAGCGCGGCGATTTTCAACGCGCCATGCGCTGGGCTGAACGCGCCGTCGAGATCGACCCGGCCTCCGAAGAAGCGCTGCTCCATTTTTCGGCCACGATCGGCGATGCGCGGGACGTCACGAAGCTGGCCACCGCCATCAAGCCCAAGGTGGAGAGCGGCAAGTTCTCCAAGCGTCTCGACTGGAACTACGCCCACATCCTGCGCCAACTCAATCTCACCAGCGACGCCATCGCGGTGCTCCGCAAAGCGGCCGCCGAAGAGGCTGCCCCTGAGGATTTTAAGATGGCCTGTTCCACCTCCATCGAAGCTTGGAGCGGCGTGCTCACCGGCACCGGCGTGCCCCTGGAAGTCCACGGCTCCGGCGTCCTGCTCCGCGACGTCCTCTTGAGTGTCGACGGCGATGACGGCGGCGTGATCTTGAAAGCCGGCTCAGCGTTGCCGAATCAAGCCGTGTTCCCATGGCGCGCCAACGGTCCCGAAACCAGCGTCTTCCTGCAGCAAGGCCAGACCGGCAGCGGCAAAGCGACTCAAAGCCTCGGCGAATTCAAGGTCCGCGGGATCCAAGTTGCGCCGGGCCAGCCCACCACGATCGAGTGCCATGTCACAGCCTTGCCCGACGGCGCCCTGCACTTCCGTGCCGCGCAAAACGGCAAACGTCTGAGCGTAGGCTGGGCCCCCGTCAGCTAGAAGTCTGTCGGACTTTAAAATCGAGGGATCTGAATTTCTCCGGTGCATTTTTTCAAAATTTTCGAAAAAACGCACTCGGGGAACCTCTCCCGAAGCAGGAAATCTTTGGGCGCTTAAAAAGCGGGCATAGGCCCGGACAGATTGTCAGTCACTTTGCTTAGAGCGCGCTATCCGGGCCGCCGCGCGCGGAGGGAACTGCACGATTATGTCGCCAAAAAATCGAGAGAGACGCGGACCACGATGGCCCATCAACCGCATCAACAGCATTTAAACCACAGCCAGCAAGCCGTTCTGACCCACGCGCTCCGACACGTCGCCTACAACCACCCAAGTCGCCGGCCCCCAATCCCGCCAAGGAATCGCCCGCTCGACGCCCAGGGCCAATTTCCTGCCCTTGGAGGTCACCATGGATTGGGAAAATGTTGGGGTGGCACCGCCGTATCACGATAGCCTCATCGCTATTCGCCTCAATCCCCGGATGCTGGAACGGCTGAGGGGCTATCGGCGCTTTCATGGGAACCGCCAGTGGCTGTTTCCAGGCGTCGGCCGCCGAGCTTAACCGCACCGGCGTTCTCCAAATCCTCATCATTCATAATTCCCAATCAGGGGCGAACTTGTGAAGAATCAAAGGAGCGCCCGCGCTGGAGTGCGAAACGCCCTGTATGTATTCGGTGCCCCCCTTAATACTGATTGCATAGGCCATCGCCGCGATTTCTCTGCGCCAACGGCGCGGCATGAGATAGCCTAGGGCAAGCGAGGCTTTGCGAGAGCAGCCCTGGGAAACCGCCCCCCTCCCCACGGAAAAAGCCCTGAATGGGCGCGACTGACTGATGCAGGGCGACAGGGGGACAGACACATTATCCCTCCGTCCAAAATGCGCTGGTGATCGGCACGCGGGTGTAGCTGGTATCTTAACGCAGAGACGCGGAGTGTGGGAAACAAAGGTCCCGAATAGACGGGACAGACACTTTAGTTCCGCCGTTTACATTACTCCGCGCCTCTGCGTTATAAAAATGTAACGCAAGGCGCCGAGGGGCGCAGAGGCTGCCCGCAATTGGCGCAGGGTTGGGTGGGTCAAATACGACCGGGTAAGTCCGTGGCATCTGACTTTCCCGCTAAATTGTTTGATACACGTCAAAGGCGTGGGAACTTCGCTGGTGCAGCATCGTTCCGTCACCCATCTCAAACTATGAAAAAGATTCCTGCTGCCCTTCGCTTATTATGTCCCGCTACGGCCGTCCTGGTGTCGGCGCTGGTTTGTTACGCTGACAAGCCGGGGGCTGCGGTTCCTGCGGCTGCGCCGACTGCTGGGGCTGCGGTGTCCAAAGGCGTGGATCCGGAGATCGTGGGCGAAGAGAAAGCTGTGCTCACATTCGCGCCGCTGGTGCCGCCGCCAATCACGCGCAAACATGCCACGAAGGTGATCGTGGAACTCGAAGTCAAAGAGGTGGTCCGCAAGCTTGCCGATGGCGTGGAGTATTTATTCTGGACGTTCGGGGGCGAGGTCCCCGGTAAATTTATTCGGATCAGGGAAGGGGACTTGGTGGAGTTTCATCTCAATAATCATCCCAGCTCGAAGATGCCGCATAACATCGATTTGCATGCGGTCACGGGGCCAGGCGGCGGCGCGGCCTCGAGCTTTACGGCGCCTGGACACAGCTCACAGTTTTCATTCAAGGCGCTGAATCCTGGGCTATATATCTATCATTGCGCGACGGCGCCGGTGGGGATGCACGTGGCTAATGGGATGTATGGCATGATACTGGTGGAACCCAAAGAGGGGTTGCCGCCTGTGGATCGCGAGTATTATATTATGCAGGGCGAGTTTTACACCCAGGGCGCCTTCGGGGAGGAGGGTTTGCAGACGTTTGATCAAGCAAAGGCGCTCGATGAACGGCCTCCCTATGTGGTCTTCAATGGCGCCGCTAATTCGCTCATCGGTGACAACGCGCTCAAGGCCAAGGTCGGCGAGCGGGTGCGTTTGTTTGTGGGCAATGGCGGGCCGAATCTCACTTCCTCATTTCACGTGATCGGCGAGATTTTTGATCATGTCTATCAGGAGGGCGGTGTCATCGCCACACAGCAGCAGGTGCAAACCACGCTCGTGCCGGCCGGCGGTTCGGTCATGGTCGACTTCAAGGTGGACGTCCCCGGGACTTTCATTCTGGTGGATCACTCCTTGTTCCGGGCCTTTAATAAAGGGGCCTTGGGAATGCTCAAAGTTGAGGGCCCGCAGAATCTGCTCGTGTATTCGGGCAAGGAGGTGGACGCCGTATATCTTGGGAATGCGGCGGAAGGCGGGAGCGACAGTGAACGGAAGGTGGCAGACTTGCAGAAGCAGGTGAAGATAGCGATTCAGGGCGATGTGAAGATATCTGGATTAAACAAGGAGATCGTCCTGGAGAAAGGTAAACGGGTGTTTATGCAGACTTGTTTTGCCTGTCATCAAGCGACTGGCGAAGGGTTGCCCGGGGTGTTCCCGCCGTTGGCGAAGTCTGACTATCTGATGGCAGACAAGGCGCGGAGCATTCGCGCGGTGCTCAAGGGAGTCACTGGCGCCATTACGGTGAATGGAAAGGAGTTCAATGGCATGATGCCGCCCGTCCAGCTTAATGAAGAACAGATAGCTAATGTGCTTAGCTATGTAAGAAATACTTGGGGCAATAGCGGCGACCTCGTCACGGTGGACGAGGTAAAACGCGTGCACGCGGATTTGGCGAATCAGTAGTCGATGACTGTGGTCTCTTACTTTCGGGTGGCGTTGCTGCTCCCGGTGTTACTGTTGATTCAGGACGCCGGGGCGCAGGCGCGCGCAGCTAATACTGTACAAATTCCGGCGGGTGTCTTCATGCCTTTGTTTAGAGGAGAGGATGATGCCCGCGAGATTCCGGTGCACAGCTTTCGTATTGCTACGACACCGGTGACTAACTCGGAATACCTGGAGTTTGTGTTGGCTAATCCGCGCTGGCGCAAAAGCGCGGTGAAACGCATTTTTGCGGACGCGGGCTATCTGCAACTGTGGCGGGATGATTTGGATTTCGGGGGCGAGGCGGCGGCCCGGCAGCCGGTGGTATTTGTCTCGTGGTTTGCGGCCAAGGCTTATTGCCAATGGCGCGGGGGACGGCTCCCGCTCAATGCTGAATGGGAGCTGGTGGCAGGAGCGGGATATCTCAGTGTCGATGGCAGTAAAGAGGCGGATTTTCGCGCCGACATTGAGCACTGGTATGGAGCTCCCAATCCCGTGGTTTCACCTCCGGTGGCAAGTCGCCGGGCCAATTTCCATGGGGTCTACGATCTGCACGGGTTGGTTTGGGAATGGACCAGTGATTTTAACTCTTCCATGGTTACCGGTGACGCCCGGGGCGATAGCGGCTTGGATCGGCAGCTCTTTTGCGGGGCGGGCGCCTTGGGCGCCACTGACCGGGCTAATTATCCGGCGTTTATGCGATACGGTTTCCGGAGCAGTCTGAAGGCTAACTATACGGTGCATAATCTGGGGTTCCGCTGTGCTTTTGACTTATGAAGTTAGCTTCTTTTGGCTGCTGGTTTTTGGTGGCTGGGATGGCCTGGGCGGAGCCGGCGGCTAAGCCTGTTGTTAAATCCGTGGTGCTTTCTCCCAAGGTTGTGCCGCCGTGTTGCCGCGTGACTTTGCCGGCCGGGCCGGTGAGCGATCGTTCGCTTTACCAGCTGGAATCAAAGTGGACTTCCGATGTCGGGCGGGAAATGACGTTGGGCCAATTGCGGGGCCATGCGCAGGTGGTTGGGATGTTTTACACTCACTGTGAATATGCCTGTCCGATTCTCGTTGGGCAGATGAAGAAGCTTGAAGCAGCTCTGCCCAAGTCCCTCCAGGGGAAGGTGGATTTTCTGCTGATCTCGTTCGACTCCGAACGCGATACGCCGGCGGTGCTGGCGCAATACAGGAGCAAGCGCGGGCTCGGGTTGGAGCATTGGACGCTGCTGCATGGGGGCTCGGACGATGTGCGTGAAGTGGCGGCGCTTTTGGGAATTAATTATCAGAGCGACGCTCGGGGCCACTTCGCGCATTCCAACACGCTCACTGTGCTCAATGCGGGCGGAGAGATCGTGTGGCAGCAGGCCGGCCTGGATACCGCTCCGGAGCAGATAATGGCGGCCCTCGGCTTTTGATTCAGATCAAGGCAAGTGCGCTGGGATTGAGCGAGGATTGGTTAAACCCGGAAATGAAAGCCGCAGGAACCGCCGAGAGCGCAGAGTTTGAGCTGAAGTGCCTGGACTCTCGTGCAAGGTGAGCTCTTCGGACCGGGACGATCAGTCGAGGTGGCGCTCGTCGGTCGCATTGTGTGCCTGCTCGTTTGTTTACAATTCCGTTTTTTGAATTATGAGTTCTGCCATCCAGAAACCCGTTCGCCCGGCTTTTTTCCGCCTTTGCTGCCAGGAACCATTTCGCATTTTTTTCCCGCTGGGACTGGTGGTCGGGATCATTGGGCTCGCGCTCTGGCCCTTATTTTTCTCGGGCGCGCTCCAGGTCTATCCCGGCTGGATGCATTCGCGTCTGATGATCGAAGGCTTTATGGGCGCTTTCATCATAGGATTTCTCGGCACCGCCGGTCCGCGGCTGCTGGGGGTCGCTCACTTCACCGGGAATGAGCTCAGGACGCTGTTGGGCCTTTATGCCAGCTCGGTTATCGCCCATCTCTCGGCTCGTTTGCCGCTGGGCGATGCGCTGTTTTTCGGAGTGCTGCTGGCGCTCGTGCTGATTCTCAGTCGACGATTCCGCGCGCGCGACGATCTGCCGCCGCCGAATTTCGTGTTGGTCGGGGCTGGTCTGTTTTGTGGGCTACTGGGGGCGGCGCTTGTGGCCATTACCAGTTTTCTTGGGGTGTCGCCTCGGCTTTTCACTTTCGGGCTGCTGACGCTCAGTCAGGGCTTTGTGCTGCTGCCGATTCTCGGGGCCGGCGTGTTTCTTTTTCCACGGTTTCTGGGGCTGCCGGTCGACACGGAGCTGGCGGAGCTGCGGGAGCCTTCGCTCCGGTGGAAGAGCAAGGCTTGGCTCGGGGCAGGGGTCGCAGCGGCGATCGTGCTTTCGTTTGCGGTGGAAGCTGCGGGTTGGCTGCGGAGCGCGGGGTCACTGCGCTGCGCTGCGGCGGTCGTGTATGGTGTCACACAGATGTCGGCGGTTTTGAAATTCGGGCGCGGCCCGGTGCTGGGGCAATGCATCCGGGCGGCTCTGTGGATGCTGCTCCTAGGTCTGCTCTGGCCGGTGTTCCTGCCGGCCTATCGGGTGGCTGGGCTGCACCTGGTTTTTATCGGCGGGTTCATGCTGACGGTGCTGGCGGTTTCCACCCGGGTCATGCTGGGCCATAGCGGGCAACTGATTCTTTGCAAGCGACCGTTGCCGTTTCTGATCGGCGCCGGGGTTTTACTGGTGGTCGGGTTGGGGGCGCGGATCGGAGCGGACTTCATGCCGGGGATGGAAAGTCGCAACCTGCATCTCATATATGCGGCATGGCTGTGCATTGCGGCGGCGCTGGTTTGGGGCATCCGGCTTGTGCCGCGTGTGTTCATTGAGGACAGCGAAGACTGACGGGGGCCTAATTCCACTTTGTTAAGTGGGGTAACAGGAAGAGGAAGTGACAGGGTGAGCCTGCGAATTCTCATCATTCATACTTCATAACTTCCCCTTCGACCGGCCCCCGCACTATCCGGCCCTGCTGAATCTCTGCGGCTTGCTCTGCGTTAAATCCTCAAGAATTGAGATGCGATCACCGAATATTTACAAACGCAACAAAGTAGAACTAACTTGCAGCCGACGAGGTGCGTTTCCAGTCCCGTTTCCCAGCCGAGCGGGTAATACTTGGCGCCCGTTACGGCGGGTTTAAACCATTGCAATGCCGCCCCGCTCAAATCGTAAGTCGAGGCGATATCCACAAAGAGCACGGGCCCCTGCTGGCCCCTGTTGCCCCCCGTTGCCCTGTCACCTTTCACGATCGGCATCCGTGAGCTTCTCTAATCCCGGAACCAGTTTTGGGAACTGGCCTTATCCGAACCTTCATCAGCGATGATGTCGTAACCTTCGGCGTGCATTTCGCCTTTACCGTTGAGGGTCAGGCTCATGAACTTTGTGAAGAAATTGACGGTTGGCCCGACCTCAATCTGGAGCTGGAAATAACGGCCATCGCTAGCCTTGGTGATGTCGCGATAGCGAACTGGTTTATTATTGGCAAACTGAACTGTCTTATCAGTAATAACCATGACTTCGCCCCGCCCATTGGACCACGAACCAATGTAGGAAATC
>JAYTYG010000193.1:0-3914 GCA_043742585.1 Spartobacteria bacterium | reverse complement strand
CTGCACACCTCCGGCGTGCCACCCAGATTTCTGCGACTGCTCCGGTGGGGTCGCAAAGCCTCCACCGCCGTATAACTTCTTTAAACGCCTCCTGCGTAGAGCGCTGGGCAACCTTCAGGCTTCGGCGTCCCACCGCTTTGTTGTGGGTGGCAATTTTCCCAGCTGTGGCGGAGCGCCTTGGTGAACGGCGGTAAATCCCTGTCCTTCGATTTGTGCCATCGGTCACCGCTCGGAGTATAGGCTGCGGGCCCCATTAACCCCTTTGGCAGAGATGCGTTGCAGCGACCGCTTTATGGCAGGGGCCGGGGTCTTTCCGCGTCGGTTTAGATTCGTAAGCCCTGCTTCGGTAGCCTTAACCCCAAGGTTTTTCATCCTTCCTGCTTCCTTAAAGCTGCAGCCAAGCGCAAAGAAGCGGAGCTGCGCCCGTGAGGGAGCTGCAGTTTATCGAGTGGGAAGTGTCTGCCCCTCTGCGGTGGTCCCCCCGGCGGCTGGCGTTTGAAAATTATCTGCCTCAATCGTAGCGGACTATTCTAGCTTCTCGCGATGAGCCGAGATTTTCAGGAACTGGACTTTCGTAAAACCCCGATTGGGGATTTGACCCTTCGCCGGCGTCGGATCCCGGAACTCGAAGGGCTGGAGGTTTTCGAGGTTAAACTCGGGGAGTCGTTCCTGATGTCGAGTCTCTTCCATGTGGTGGAGGTGGCGCTGGCCGATCTGGGGCTGGCGGCGCTCGGGGCCGGGTCGTGGGACGTGGTGGTGGGGGGCTTGGGCTTGGGGTATACGGCGGTGGCGGCGTTGAAGCATTCGAGCGTGCGCTCCTTGCTCGTCGTGGATGCGCTCGAGCCCGTGATCCAGTGGCATCAGCGCGGACTCGTCCCGCTGGGCCCGGTGTTATGCGCCGATGCCCGCTGCCGCTTTGTGCATGGCGATTTTTTTGCGCTCGCGGGCGCGGGCTCAGGGTTCGATCCCGAAACGCCAAGACGCCGTTTTGACGCGGTGCTCTTGGATATCGATCATTCCCCGCGTAACTTGCTGGATCCGCGCAATGGCGCCTTCTACACGAGTGAAGGGTTGCGAACGTTGGGCGCGCATTTGCGTCCCGGGGGCGTGTTTGCGCTGTGGTCGGATGATCCGCCGGATGCGGAGTTTTTGAGCATGCTGGGGGCCGTTTTTGAGAGCTCGGCGGCGCATGTGGTGACGTTTGAGAATCCTTTGCTGGAGCGGGAATCGGCCAGCACCGTTTACGTGGCGCGTGTGGCTGCCGCAGGTTGAGCGTATTCCATTATCCCGAGGAGAATGTGTCTGACCGCTTGGATCTCTCTACGCCGGAGGCGTGCAGGACCATTACAACTTCGACTTTCTCGACGATGCAGCGGAGCCCCGCGAGCGGGAGTTGGAACCCGCGCTGAATGTATAGATCGCCGCGAGTGTCGCCTGGAAATGCGGGGCGGTGTTTTAGGTCGCCAAGCTAAAAGCGCGGTTTACGGTGCCTGGATGTCAAACACTGGAGAAAACCCAACCCCGACCCAAGCCACCATCACCATCCGGCCGAACGGCCCGCTCCTCGTGCAGGGCGACGTGAAGGTGATCAACTCCGCTGGCGAAGAAATCGACCGTGGCGGACGCGTGGCGTTCTGCCGCTGTGGACTCAGCCAGAACAAGCCGTTCTGCGACGCTGCCCATAAGGCAGCGGGCTTCACTGCCGAGTAGTTTAAACCGAAGGTAATCCCCCAGGTCCGCCAGGGCCTGGGGTTTGGTTACTTCCCAATCTATGGCGGTGAACCTTTGGGGGACGGTGCTGGCCTGTGGGCGGCTTTCAAAAATTGGCCAAATTCCGAATGCCCTCCGGGTCAAGGGTGCGCACAACGCGATCGACTACTGCCGCAATGCCCAATGCCGCAATGCCCAATGCCGGGCGCGGCCTCCCCGGAATCCCTCACCCGCCTTTTTTCTCGCGCCTTGGCCTAGCGCAGCTGCTATTTCATCGGGCAATGAAGCCGATATCGCCAGCAATAGAGCCCCCTTTTCCCACGAATTCGGAGGGGCTGCCTGCGTCAGGTTCCAGTGGATTTACGAGCGGCATTTCACGGCTGGAGGGCTTGTTGGCGGCGGCTATCTTCATCGTCTTTTTGGGGTTACGCGGGTGCTATATTTTTAGTCATTCGTGGAACTCCGATGAGACTCAGCATCTGCACGTCGTTTGGGGTTGGGTCAACGGGTTGCTCCAATATCGCGACGTGTTCGATAATCATACGCCGCTTTTTCAACTGCTTTCCGCCCCGCTCTTCGCGTTCCTGGGCGAACGCGCGGACATCGTCGAGTGCATGCGGGCGGCTGTCATCCCGCTGTTTATCCTCAGTCTTTGGTGCATCTATAAAATCGGGCACCAACTTTTCTCGCCCCGCATCGGCCTCTGGGCCGCTGTGCTGGCCAGCTTCTTTCCCCGCTGGGCGCTCAAGATGGGCGAATACCGCACCGACGTCTTTTGGACCACTCTCTGGCTGGTGACACTTGTCATCTTGGGCAGCGGTCGGTTGACGCCGAAACGGCTTTTTTGCGCTGGGCTGGTTCTCGGGGCGACGTTCGCTGTCTCGATGAAAAGCACGCTGCTTTTGATTACGCTGTTAGCTGCGGGACTACTGACATGGGCAGCGAATCGGCGCTGGGCGAATGCGCCGGCGCGGCCGTTGGGCGAGGTTCTTCTGGGAGGGTTCCTGTCCTTGCTGGGACTGCTGCTGATCCCCTCGGCGATCGTCGGATTTTATGCGGCCAAGGGGGCGCTTGGGCCGCTGTTTTATTGCGTGATTGCGCATAACACATTGCCCGGGACAAGCAGTCTTCCCTATATCGCGAAGCATGTTTTTTCCTGGCAATCTTTGTCTATATTTCCGGGGCTCGCAGTCGCGTCGATGGCCCTGCCTCAGTCCCGCTGGAAAATTCCCTATTCGCCGGCCCTCCTGTTTTTGCTGCTGGTCGTCGCACTGTTTTATCCGGTGCTGCATGGACTTTGGCCGATGGTGACCCCTCAGGATTTTCTGCCGATTACGCCCCTGTATGCCTTACTGATTGCCGGGGCTGGAATCCTGGGCGCAGAACAGCTCCGCCAGCGTCGGTATCCGGCGTTGGCGCCTTACAGTATTGTATTGATTCTGACGTTGGTGGAGTTGGGGCTGATGATTAAGACCGAACACCCGTTCGAGCATTCGAACCGGGGCCAGATTGGTCTTATCTCCGATGTGCTGCGACTCACGAAGCCCGGGGAGTTCGTGATGGATGCAAAAGGCGAGTCTGTCTATCGGCCGCGGCCGTATTATTACGTCTTGGAGAATCTCACTCATAAACGGTTGGGGCTGCATCTGCTTGTGGATGATTTGCCTCAACGCCTGGTCGATACCCGCACTGCGGTCCTGGTGCCAACTACGCGGATGACAGACGATTCCAAGGTTTTCGTCGCCAAAAACTAAATACCGGTTTCAAAGCTGTCTGTCCTCGGGCAGATCG
This sequence comes from Spartobacteria bacterium, assembly GCA_043742585.1. Lineage (GTDB taxonomy): Bacteria > Verrucomicrobiota > Verrucomicrobiia > Chthoniobacterales > Chthoniobacteraceae > CAIURC01. Next base: position 413 of record JAYTYG010000193.1, on the reverse strand, counting down.
CCAAGCAAACAGCGCCCGGTGTCGCGACTGGGTTCGATGTGGTCATCCCTGCGCGGTATACGCTCGTGAGCGAGTCGGGGGAGCTCGCCGGGACGCTCGGAGGTAAGCCGTTTCATGAGCCCGTCGAGTTGCAGCCTGGGCATTATGAGTTTGTGCGCGAGAGCGGTGAAGGCCGGGTGGCGCTGGTCTGGGCGCGTGCGGTGGAGTTAGGTTATTCCCCGTTTCGCGGACATAAGACGTCTGAAAAGTGAGGGCCGGATTTTTGGGCAGTGAATATATTAGCGCCTGTCGCTGGGCTCACTCGAAAGGGAGAATCCAGCCCCCACGAGGGTTGTGCCCAAGATCGGGCCTTGGCGGAACCGCGTTGCGGTTCGGGCGTCTTGGATGTGGTATTTCCCAGGGTAGGCCCGCAG
>JAYTYG010000192.1:0-2404 GCA_043742585.1 Spartobacteria bacterium | reverse complement strand
GTATGCCGCAGCGGGCCAACCCTGGGCTGGAGGACGTAATCCCGTTGGGATATATGAGGACCTGCAATTACAGCGAAATTAGATGCGTAAGCCCTGACTCGGCGCCTAGCCCGGGGCTTCTGCATCTAAATTTCTCTGTGATAAGTAGGGCGACAGAGGGACAGACACATTGCGCAGGGGGGCGACAGAGGGACAGACATATTGTTTCCTCCCCGCTCGGTTCGGCTATTCAAGATTGGCCAAACTTCAGGGAACCGACGAGGCGTCGCTGCCGCCACCATTCCATTCCAGCGCGGACTGCGCGGCGCGGGTGCCCGTGGCAAAACAGCCTTGGATGAGGTAGCCCCCGGTGGGCGCTTCCCAGTCGATCATTTCGCCCGCTAAAAATACGCCGGGCATCGCTTTGAGCATCAGCGTCGGCGCAAGTTGCGGCCAGGCGACGCCGCCGGCGGACGAGATCGCCTCCGCCAATGGGCGCGGCCCGCTCAGTCGTAAACGGCAATCCTTGGTGCTCGCGGCCAGCGCCGCTGCGGAAGTAAACGGGCCTTGGGTGTTTTCCAAAATGGCGCAGGCAGCCTCGCTCAAGCGCCAGCGCTGGCGCGCTTCAGAGAGGAAGTCCCGGCGGGCGGTGCCCATTTTTGCGATCAACTGCTCGACGCTGAACGTGGGCTTGAAATCAATGCTGATCCCCGGTTCGGCCATGGCGCGCAGGGCGGGCGCGAGTTGGTAGAGGGCGCCGCCCTCCAGTCCGTAGCTGGTGATGAGGAGCTCGCCCGCGACGCGATGGGCTCCGGCGGTGACGGCGATGCTCTTGAGCGGCTGCCCTTCCGATGCAGCTAGCACGGGCGCGGGCCAGGATAGCTCCCAGCCGCAGTTGGCGGGTGCCAGCGGGGAGACGTCGAGGCCGAGGGCTTCCAAGGTCGATACCCATTGCCCGTCCGAGCCTGTCTGGGGCCAGGATCCGCCGCCCAAGGCCAGGATGACGGCGTCGGCGGCGAATTCCCGGGCCGCGCCGGTGGCGGTGGCGAATTCCATGTGGAGCGGTTGCCCGGGCCGCAGCGCTTGCAACCGGTGATGCATGGCGAATTTTACGCCGAGCTCGCGCAGTCGTTCCACCCAGCGCCTGAGGAGGGGCGCGGCTTTGAGGGCCTTGGGGTAAACGCGCCCGGTCGAAGCCACAAATGTTTCCACGCCAAGCCCATGCGCCCAGGCGCGCAAGGCCTCGGGGTCGAAGTCCGCTATGAGTTGCGCCCACAAATCTCCGGGCTGATTCGGGCCGCTATACTGGCTGGAGAATCGCGCGGGCTCCTCGGATTTTGTGAGGTTTAATCCGCCGCGCCCGGCGACGAGGAACTTGCGGCCGACGGACGCTTTGGCCTCAAAGAGCGTCACCGAGGCGCCGCCGGAGGCTGCCACTTCCGCCGCGCGCAAACCGGCGGGACCGCCGCCGATGATGGCAATGTTCATGCGCAATCGAATCAGAGCGGGAGCGTGGAGTCCATTGCTGTTCGTGACGGAGGGCTTAGTGGCTTTGCCGCGTCATGGGGATAATAACCAACTACCGCTGGCGAAAGGAGGCGGTGTTTCGTAGGGTGGGCGAGTTTATTGCCCCTTAAATTTTTATCGTCCCATGAAATCAATTCTCATTGCAGCGCTGTCGCTAGGTCTGTCCAGCTTGGGTTGGGCACAAGGCGAGGCGACTGGAACCCTGAAGGCCACCACCAGACTGTTTCCCGACGGGAGTAAGGCCACCACCATTGTGGATCCCGATAAGCGGACCGCAGAAGAAACTGTGGAAACGGAGAAGGGCAAGATACTGAGGAAAACGGTGTGGGCGTTGAATGAGAATAATTTTGCGATCAGTGCGACTTTTTATGACGCAAAGGGGGGTGTTCGTTATAAGGAGCGGTATACGCTCGATTCGATGAATCGGGTGAAGGAATCGTTTCTATTGTCCGCGACGGGTCAGGCCATGGGACGCCGGGTGTTTGTTTACGATGCCAAAGGCAAGACGCAGATCGAGGATTACGATGCCAATGGCGCGCTCATTAGTCGGCCGGCGCCTGTCAGTCCGGGGCGGCCCGACAAGCCGACTGTCCGCAAGGCTTCGCCGGTGCGTTAATACGCCCTTTCCGGAACGTTTAACCGCAAAGATTATTTAGCCACAAAGATCACAAAGATCGCAAAGACTAGTGCCTGATCCACGCTAAATACTGTGGTTCCTCGCTGTTTCGAGTGGGTGACGGGTCGCGAGAAATATGGCAGCATATAGATTTTGACGTTATCCTAAATCCGGAACTATTTAGCCGCATAGAACGCAGAAATTGGGGGAGTTGCAGAAGCGTTTAGCTTGCGGGTGCGGCTAAACACTTCTGCCACTTCCTAAATCTCTGAGATCTCTGAG
>JAYTYG010000191.1:0-4178 GCA_043742585.1 Spartobacteria bacterium | reverse complement strand
GGGCCACATTTCTTCTACGAGGATGCGGGAGTGGCCGCTGCCGAAGACGTGGACCATGCGGCCTGCGAGGATGGTTTTTGCAAAGAGGTCCGCCACTTTTTCGATCAAGGGGGCTTGCCGGGTTACGGCGTCGAGAATTTCGCGGGACTTGGCGAGGTAATCAGCAGAAGGCGTCATGGATACGCAGACGAATCACGAAGAAGGAGGCGATGTCGAGTCTGGCGAGGGATGCCAATCGTCGGGAGTGTTCACGTTTAAGAAAAGGGTGCGCTCGGTCTCCGTGACGGGGATTGCGTCGAGCTGCGCGGCTTCGATGAAGGTGCGCATCGCGAGGCGGCGTGATCGGCAGAGCTCCTCGGCGAGTGGGTGTGCGGACTTGGGATAGACGGCAGCGAGGGGCTCCCACCGGCCTTCGATTGTGGGCGCTGCGCCGCGTCCGGTTTTTTCTGCATGGGCGATAAGTCGTGTGAGGAATGCAGCGGTCATCGATGGCATATCGACGGCGAGGACGAGCAGCCACGGCGCGGTGGCGTGGTGCAGCGCGGTGGCGATGCCGCCGAGTGGGCCGCAGTCGGGCCATTCGTCGGGGTGGATGGCTGTGTCCCCGGTGAAAATGGAGGCGCATTTTCCGGCGACGAAAAGGGCGGTTGGCTTTGTGGAGGCAAGGGTGGCGAGCTGATGCTGCCAGAGTGGGCGTCCACGAAAAAGGAGCCCGGCTTTGTCTTGGCCCATCCGTGTCGATTTTCCTCCGGCAATTAAAGCGGCGGTGTGCGGCATGGATTTGGGTTTGAGCCGGGCGAGGCGATTGCGCAAGCTCGGCGTCATGAGTGTACGCATCCGACATATCTTCATCAGTCCCGGCCATAATTATTTCGGCCACCACGGCGAGCCTGCCGGGGCGCATCGCATCCTAGAAGTGGCCGAAGTGCGTTGTATTGCTGGACGTGGTTTGGAGGGGGATCGGTTTTTGGATTTTAAGGCCGACTATAAAGGCCAGATTACTTTCTTTGCGTGGGAGACGTATTTGGCGCTTTCGGAAAAGCATGAGGTGCGGGACAAAGGGCCTGGGGTGTTTCGCAGAAATATCGTGACGGAAGGTTTGGCGCTGGCGGACCTGATTGGCGTGGAGTTTGAGCTGCAAGGAGTGCGCTTTTTAGGCACGCAGGAGGCCGCGCCTTGTGAGTGGATGGAGCAGGCTTTTTGCCTTGGGGCGCAGGAGTCGCTGAAAGGCTTGGGCGGGCTGCGAGCACGCATCTTGTCCGAGGGGGTGCTGCGTGTGGACTTTCAAGCCGGGCCGAGGGGGATTCAGAAGTGAGGCGCGATATGGAAATTATGGTTCTGATTTTTTCCGCAGAATTGCTTTGCGGGATGGCGTTCTAGTAAATATAGGATGTGGAGCCATAACTCGATATGAAGCCACGTATCTTATCACTTTTTGTTTGCCTGAGTTTTTCTGCTCTAGCCGAAGACAATCTCTTTACTGTAGGCGTCGATACCCGCTGCCTTTATGGCTTGGCACCATGTTGGGGTAAGGTGCGGGAGCCGATTTCTCAAGTGGATGGGGTTTCCTGGGTGTCGGATATGGCAGATAGCGCGGCTTGGACGGGGCAATTCAAGACGCTCGGGGGGAAATTGCCCAATGTGGATTCTATCAGGGAGTTGATGCACCGTTTTAACGGAGACCAATTCACCTTTCGTGCTCTGGAGGGGGCGCTGAATGGGAAGGTGGAAAAGCGGGGTGCGGAGGTGTTTTTTAAGCTCGATGCTGGAGGAGAGGCGAAGCTGGAGGTCTTGAAAAAGAAGGTGCAATGGGATGTGAAAGGGCGGAGGGATTTTGACATTTCGCGGGCTGAGAAGGCTGCTTTTTCAAAGCTGAGCGCGAAGGCGACCAGTGCTTCAAAGGCTGTGAACATCACCGGGCCGCTGCGTATGGAAGCGGGAGGATGGGTGATGGAAGTAAGGGAGTTTAGCTGGAAATAATCACTATGAAAAAGATCCTCTTTTTTGCGGGCGCTGTCTCCACGGTGGCTTGGGCGCAGACGCAGCCTCCGGCGGAAATCGGCCAGTGGTCGGCTTCGGAAAGATGGCCCGATGTGGCGGTCCATGCGGCACTTTTGCCGGACGGTAAGGTTTTTTGGAATCCCTATACCGATAAGCCGCGTATCTGGGACCCTGCGACGAACACGCATTTGTTGCTCCCCGGCGTCACGTATAATCCGTTTTGCAGCGGACACGCTTTCTTGGCGGATGGCCGTCTGATGGTCGTGAGCGGGCACATCGGCGGCGGTGGAGTGGGGGAGCCCAAGGCCAGTATTTTTGACCCGGCATCAAGCGCTTGGTTGCGTGTGCCGGACATTAACGCGGGGCGCTGGTATCCGACGGTGCTACAGATGCCAAATGGCGACATCACGGCGATCAGCGGGATGATCAATCAGACGTTCGGTTTGAACAAGGTGCAGGAAGTATGGGAGGCGGACGCTGGCCGCTGGCGCCAGCTCACGGGAGCGGGAGACCAAGTCATCCCGATGTATCCGCGCGGGCATGTGATGCCGGACGGTCGAATCTTCGTAGCTGGGCCCAATGTGATCACGATGATCCTCGATACAGCGGGCACGGGAAAATGGACGCGCGGGCCGTTTCGGCTGGATCGCAGCCGTGATTACGGCGCTTCGGTGCAGTACTTGCCGGGCAAAGTCCTTTACACAGGCGGGGGCGACCCGGCGCTGGCTTCTACAGAGTTGTTTGACCTGAATGCGCCGACGCCAACGGTGCGGTTTTCGAGTTTTATGCCGGAAGGGCGGCGGCAGCATCAGCTCACCATGCTGCCGGATGGCCGCGTGCTCGCGACGCATGGAAGCACGGGTTCGGGCTTTGATAACAAGGCAACTCCCCCATTGCCCGCGATTGTTTGGGACCCGACGGCGGAGAACTGGTCGGTGTGGGCCAAGCCCAACGAATTTCGTGGCTACCACCACACGGCGCTCTTATTGCCGGATGGCCGCATCCTCGCTGCGGGCGCGGACCAGCATTTGAACGCGGAGATATTCTCGCCGCCGTACCTTTTCGCTGGAGCCCGGCCTGTCATCTCGGCGGCCCCGGCCAGCATCGTGTTTGGGAAGGATTTCACCATCAATACACCCGACGCGGCGTCGGTGCAGAAAGTAACATTGGTCGGCCTTTCGTCGGTGACGCATTCGTTGAACACCGGGCAGGCATTTACGCCGCTTCCATTTACCCGTGGTGCTGGGCAGCTCACAGCCACCGCTCCAGCGAGCGGCTACGTGGTGCCTCCGGGTTATTACATGCTGTTTGTTTTGAATGGGCAAAACGTCCCCAGCGTGGCGAAAATTCTGCGTCTCGGTGTGGCCAATACAGCGCCGCCTACCATTCCAGCAGCCCCGACGAGGCTCATTCTCCGCGGCAGCACCGCGAATCAGGTGGATATTGGCTGGACGGATGCGTCGGCAAACGAATCGGGCTTCAAAATCGAACGGCAAATTGCCACCCGTACGTGGTCTGAAATCGCTTCGTTGGGGCCAAACATCACGACGTTTTCCGACACCGGGCTGACGCCTGCGACCACTTACATTTATCGTGTTCGCTCCTTGAATGCAGCGGGGGCATCCGACTACTCCAACCTACTCACCGTGACGACTGCTGGCCAGCAGACGACGGGCGGGCAAACACTGCTTGCGGACTATTTTACCGACAATCTCCTCGATACTACAAAGTGGGTCATCGGCACGATTGCCGGCGGCGTGGATGAAGGCGCGGTCGCTTTTGACTCGGCGATTCCGGTGAAAGAGATCAACCAACGCATCGAGATCGTCCCCCGCGCAAACATACTGCGAGCGCATTTTGCCGGCCTCGTATCGAAGACTGCGTGGAACCTTACCAACGCCTCCGCGAAAGTGCAGGCCGTCATCATGCCAGGGTCCGGCGTCGTGTCACAATTCGCCCTGTGTCTCGACATGCAGAACTATCTTTCGATGTCCGTTGTCGGCAACACGCTCATCGCCGACCAAGTCGTAGGAGGCGACCGCGAGACCACCGGTATTCCTTATAATTCGGCGATCCACCGCTTCTGGAGTATCCGCCACGGCTTGGTCAATGGAGTCCCGCAAGTCTCCTTCCAAGTGAGTGTCGATGGTGTTGCTTGGACGACATTGCGCTCTGAG
>JAYTYG010000190.1:0-4814 GCA_043742585.1 Spartobacteria bacterium | reverse complement strand
CCGCCCTAAGTCGGAAGCGAGAGCGATCCCTGACGCCTATGTCCTAGGTTATCAGTGGGGCCGGCCGCCAGTGGAGCGCCAGCCTTTAACAACTTGTTTTGCCCGTGACCGGTCCGAAGCTCGGCACGTCACTGCAACCGGGCGCGGTGTGACCGCCGGATGGGGTAAATCCACGCCCAATCGCCACCGGCCACACCGACGATACTGGCCGTGCTAAACCGAGTTGCACCCGCAGCGAAACGGATTATTGTTCTCACTGCGGAGGCCATCGTTTCGTACGTGGGCTGAAGGGCCGTGTTTTTCACAGTCATGATGCTTGGTTCTCCGCACTTTTGATGGAAGTCATATTGAGACGGCCCTGCTTGGCGCGGCTGGCACCAACCAGCAAATAATTTCGGCCACGCCCGCGATATTGTCGGCGTTGATCGCGGCGCTGAGCCACATATCAGTGGAATTAGCGGTGCGGAACTGGGTTGCGCCCACTCCTCAACCGTTTATTGTTCTGAGTGCGGAGACCGTCGTTTCGAACGTATGCTTGATGGCCGTGTTTTTCATGGTTACTAAGCCCGAGTCTCCGCACTTTTTTTGAGGGTGGTTATCTTCAAGTTCCCCGGACTTTTCATGGGGACGTCGGCCACGCCGATGATCTTGGTCGTCCAGCTCGTGGTGCTGAATCGCAGGTAGGCGCCCCTTATGTCGCTGACGGTACAAAATCTATTTGTTTCCCTGGGAAGCTGCAGTAACCTAGCTGCAAGCCCGCAGGACTTGCGACTTGGCGTTAAACCGCCGGGTTGTGATGAAAGACTGCGGGCGCTTTTTTTTGGATAGCTGCAACCGATGCCGGTGAAGTTTTTGGATCGGCGTTTTACTTTCGTCAGCGAATAAGCGATGCTTCTCGCAGGTAACCGCTCCCACTCCATTGCCGAGAACGCGTAGGCATGGAGTGCAAAGGGCCGAGTGAATCGTTAACTTCACCGGTTCCATCGGTTGCCCCTGCCACCAGGACCGCGGTTTGGCTTTGCCGGGCTGTAATGTAAGGACTGGTGGCACTTTCTTTTCTCAGCCTGTCCCGCGCGGGGCCAAATCATGCAGGGGATATGCAAGGGGCTTGCATGCTGGCTGCACAAATCGGCAAACGCCGCCCTTTCTCTAAATTGCGTGGCCCAACCTGGGGAAAAGCGCTTCACACTTCACACCTAGCTGACGGGTAGGCCATTTCTTAGAAATCGGCGAATCGGATGTCCATTCCTCTGTAAATACGCGTTGCGTCCGTGGACACGCGTTTTAAGAAGTCGGAATTTTTCTAAGAAGTGGGATTTCTTGACGGGGCCGTTTTTCACTGCTCAGAAAGGGCCTCTTTCCAGAGTAAAAGCCCTCTTTTCCGCGATCGTTCGCGATTGTACGCGAATTTCCGCGTTTCTAAGTTTTGGGTTATCCGCCAACACCAACAAAATCCAAGGAGGGAAATGCGCTCGGCGGGGGTCGAACCCACAACCTTCGGCTTCGGAGGCCGACGCTCTATCCAGTTGAGCTACGAGCGCGCAGGCGCTGAAGGTAGAAGCCGGAATCGGAAAGGGAAAGTGGAAAAGCAGTGAGAACGATGCGATTTCCGATTTTTATGTGTGACCAGGCAATTTAACGCTGCGTGGCCGAGCCGGAAAGGCGGTCGCTTATGGGGTCTCGACGAATTCCAGAAAGATCGGCAGGGTCGCCGTGTAGTCTGGGTGGGCTTGGGCGGCTTCTGTGAGGAGGGCGGTGCCTTCTACGGTTTTGCCCGTGAAACAGGCAAAGGCACCCAGTAGCCACTTGCGTTCGGCCAGTGAATTCAGCGGCAACCCAGGGCGGATGAAGGACTGGGCCATGGTGTAGATGCTGCTGATGGAAAGTTCACTCCAGCTTACCGCTATAGAGCCGAATGGAATCCGGACTTTAATGCCTTGGTCGTCCGCGCCGGAAACGCCGCCGGAAACGGAAATGCCATTGCGGCGTTGGACAGGAGCGGCGTAGGCGCCCGTGTTGAGGTCGCGGATGAGAGCGGCTTTGAATTGAACGAGGTAGTCTGTCTTTTTAACAAGCGTCTCCTGTTCGCTTCGGGCCTTTTCTTCCTTGAGCTTGGGCGCCTGCAAGGCTTGGCGGGCTTCGATAAAGCGGTATTGAGCGCAAAAAGCGTTGCGCTGCAGCTTGGCCGCCGAGAGGGATTTACTGTCTGCGACGGCTAATGCGGCAGCTAATGCGGCCGCCTTCTTCTGTTGCTCTTCCATCCAAGTCGCTACTGCCGGTTCAACCTCGGCCGCGACTTTGTCGAGATGCGCTGCGAGTTTGCTGTTGGGCTTCATGGTGGCCCGCAGCGTTTTGGCGCGTTGCAAGGCGATTTGCTTTTTCTCCGGCGACACGGCCGATTTGAGTGCGCTGAGTGCCGCGTGGTACTCGCTATATTCGGCGAGGTGCTTGGCGGCGATGTCTTTGAGCCGGGTTTGATCTTTCTGGTCGCCGATCCAGAGGGCGGGGGCTTCCGGGGTCGCCTTAATAAAGTTGCGGAAGAGCGGTTCTGCTTCGTCGAATTTCTCTATGGTCCAGTCTTTCAGTGCAAAGAGCATCAGCGCTAGCGCCTGGTAGCTGCTGGGATCGATCTTTTTGGAGGCTGCTGCGGGGACCGGATTCGGGCTCTGGAGCGGGAGGGCGAGATCGATGAAGAAATTACTGAGTTTAGCTTCGCTCGCATCGGAGGAAAACTGGCCGCGTGTCGTAAGTCGATTAAAGGTGGCGTCGGCTTTGAGGTTTTGATTGCCGAGGAGTTGAGCGAGTCCGCAGTAGAGGGTGACCCAGTTGTGCAGGGGTTGTGGAATATTGTTCTCGCCGTCGATCTGGTCCAAGGCCTCGGCTGCCTCAGCGTATTGGCCGGAGAAAAGCTGTTCGCGGGCGGCCTTGAAGCGGGCTTCGACTGAGCTGTCCACCTTGGGGCTTGTGCCGAAGTAGGGATGACTGGAGTCGCTCGGCTCTTCGGAACCGGTATTGTGGAAGCTGTATGCCAAAAATCCTACAAGCACTACGGCAGCGACCATGCCGTAGGTCAGCCAGGCCGTGGAGAGTGGCTGCTTTTCGGTCTCCTCGGCGGGCGGCTGATTTTTGAGGTCTTTTTTTGCGACCTTGTCTTCGAGTTCGGCGCGCGCGTATTCGAGATGTTCGATGAGGGCCTCGTAGGTTTGATATCGGTCTTGAGGCTCTTTGCTGAGGCTTTTGTTGATGACGTAAGCGGTGGCGCTGGAGAGATCCGGAGCGTAAGTCTGGATGCTCACGACCTGGCTTTTGACGTGTTTGAGCGCCGACATTGAGGCGGTTTCCGCTTCAAATGGAGGGCGCCCAGCCAAGGCATGGAAGAGCGTGGCGCCGAGCGAATAGATGTCGCTGCGGGCATCCTCAGGGCGGCCATCGAGTTTTTCAGGAGCCACGTAATAGGGCGTGCCCCAGACTTCGCCGCCGACTTTGCCAGCTTCGTCCATCAGCGCGGCGAGGCCGAAGTCGACGATTTTGGCGGTGTTCGCGTCGTAGAACAGGATATTACTGGGCTTAATGTCGCGGTGAATGAGACCGGATTTGAGCGCGGCATTGAGGCCTTGTGCGATCTGAATGCCGACGTCGAGGACCTGGGCTTCATTGACGCGGCCCTGGACGGTCATGAGTTCGTCGAGCGACCCTTTGTCGACGAGCTCCATTGCGATGTAGAGAAGGCTGTGATCCGTGCCGCTGGAATAGACTTTGACGACGTGGGGATGGTTGACCGAGGCGGTCACCGCCGCTTCGGTCTGGAACTGTTTCACAAACTGCGGATCCGAGCTGTATTCCTTGTTCAGGAGCTTGAGGGCGACCATCCGGTTAAGGTTGATGTCCTGGGCCCGATAGACCGAGCCCATGCCGCCTACTCCCAGAATTTCCTGCAGCTCGAAGTGATCAAAATTACGGCGCACCCGCATGCCGGCCCCGCACGACGGGCAATGCATCTGGGCAAAGGGTTCTTCGTCAGTAACGTCGATATTCGTGCCACAGCCCGGACAGGATTGGAGGATGGGTTGGGATTGGTCGGACATTCGGGGGGCAGGCTAATCAATCGGCGGCGTCAATGGCCGGAGTTGCCAATGGGATTTAATGGCGGATGGGAGGTGAAAAAAGAATATTTTATCAGGCGCGCAGCTTTCCCGTCGGGCGAAGCCATCGGGCGGCCATGGGCTGGGGGACTGCGGGCCGACTCTGGCGCGGGGCTTAGCCGAGTTTCGCGTAGCGGTCGCTCACGAAATCCCAGTGGATGACGCTCTGAAAGGCTTTGATGTATTCGGCCCGGCGATTTTGATATTTGAGATAATAAGCGTGCTCCCACACGTCCAAGCCCAGGAGCGGCACCCCGCCGTTCATCAAGGGGGAGTCCTGGTTGGGCGTCGATTCGATGAGGAGTTTTTTATCGCGAACCACCAGCCACGCCCAGCCGCTCCCGAATACCTTGGTTGCTGCCTCGGCGAATAGTTCGTTGAACTTCTGCCCGCTGCCGAAGGTGGCGTCCATAGCCTTGGCCAGCGCTCCGGTGGGTTGCGCCGGACCGCCTTTTTTCAGCGTCTGCCAGAAGAGCGTGTGGTTGGCGTGGCCGCCGCCATGGTTGCGCACGTCTTTGCGAATGCCCTCTGGGACGGCATCGAGAGTGGAGAGCAGCTCCTCGATGGTTTTTTTCTCCAACCCGGGGGCTTTGGCCAAGGCTTGGTTGAGCTTGCTGACGTAGGCGGCGTGATGTTTGTCGTGGTGAATCTTCATCGTCTCGGCGTCGAGGT
>JAYTYG010000189.1:0-11333 GCA_043742585.1 Spartobacteria bacterium | reverse complement strand
TCGCGCACGCTAATGCTCTGGGCGGTTTCAAGGGAGCGGGCTTCCTCGGTGGCATCGACTTTAAGGAGGCGGCTGTAGATGAGCAGGAAGCCTTTGGCGTAAACGTTGCCGCCGAAGCGGCTGTAGTCGTCGTTCTCAAGCGCCAGGATTTTGTCCGGCCGCATCCGGGTTGCGTGCGCGGCTTCGTCCACGGTCAGGCCTCGCTCCATGCGCGCTTTATAAAGTCTTTTGCCTAGGGTGTCCGTCATATGAATGGTGCCGCTGTGTTTCGTCGTTCTTGCCATCAATGAACGCGCGGTTTGGAAGCGGACGAGGACATTAACATGGATTCTGGGTTCTTGCTCCTACGACGTGCAGGAACTTCACGCATCGAGATCCTTGAGGATTTCACGGGGCTTTGCCCCTTCCCCTGCTGCCACGTATCCGCGCGCCTCCAGAATGTCGAGGATTCGTGCGGCCCGCGTGTAGCCAAGGCGGAGGCGGCGCTGGAAGAGTGAGGTGGACGCTTTCTTTTCCTGGCGCATGACTTCGATGCATTTCTCGACGAGCTCCTCGTCTTCGTCGCTGACCTCCTCGTCGTCATCGCCGCCCGAGGATTGTAGTTTTTGATGAATCGAGGCTTCGAACGCCGGTGCCCCTTGACCTGAGGCGTGCTCGACGACCCGTTGCACTTCTTCGTCGGTGACCAAAACCCCTTGCGCCCGCACCATCCGGGACGTGCCCGGCGGGCGGTAAAGCATGTCGCCCTGGCCAAGGAGCCGTTCCGCGCCATTTTCGTCCAGGATCACCCGCGAATCCAGCGGCGAGGACACTTGAAACGCGATCCGGCAGGGCACGTTCGCTTTGATCACCCCGGTGATGACGTCCGCCCTCGGCGTCTGCGTGGCTATGATCATGTGTAATCCCGCCGCCCGCGCTTTCTGCGTGATCCGCGCAATCGCGCTTTCCACGTCGGCGGGCGCCGTCTGCATCAGATCCGCTAACTCGTCGACGATGATCACGATATACGGCATCCGGTCCGGGATGATGATCTCATCGTTATCCCGTGGGACGCTGATCTTGGGCTTGGGCCGGCTGACTTTGAACACGTCCTCGTCGGACATGTCGCTGAAGTCGATCTCGTCCGGCTCCGAGTCAGGGGCTGGGGGCGCTTCGGCTGGCGGAGCTGAGTTCTCGGTGGCTTCGGCGCCTTCGGTGGCTTCAGCGGTTTCCGCAGCTTCATCAGCTTCGAGCGCTTCGGCTTCTGCGTTGAGCTCCTTCTGCGTTTTGGGCAGCGGGCGCGCGTTGAAGCTGCCGATGTTGCGCACGTTGGTTTTGGCGAAAATGGCGTACCGCTTTTCCATCTCATCGACGGCCCATCGGAGGGCGAGGAGGACTTTTTTGGGATCGGTGACGACAGGCACGACGAGATGCGGCAGCGTGTTATACATCTGCATTTCGACCACCTTCGGGTCGATCATGATCAGCCGGAGATCTTCCGGCGTGAACCGGTAAAGGATGCTGGCGATGATGGCATTGATACAGACGCTCTTGCCCGAGCCCGTCGTGCCGGCGACCAGGCCATGGGGCATCGCGGCCAGATCTGCGATGACGGTTTTGCCGTAAACGTCTTTGCCCAAGGCGATGGGGATCTTGGCTTTGGAATGCAGGAAGTCATCGCTTTCGATGAGTTCGCGCAGTGTAACCTTTTGTTTTTTTGAGTTGGCGATCTCGATGCCGACGGTGTCTTTGCCCGGAATCGGGGCTAAAATGTTGATGCGCTCGGCGCGTGTGGCCCGGGCGATGTCGCGTTCGAGGCTGACGATTTTATCCACGCGCACGCCTTTGGCGGGATAAACTTCGTAGCGGGTGATGGTGGGGCCTCTGGTGATGTCGCCTCGGGAGACCGAGATGCCAAACTGGAGGAGCGTCTCGATGATGACTTCCTGAACGGCAATGAGTTCCAAGGGGTCTGCCGCCTCGCGGCTGGCGAGGTCGATCGGGTCCAGCAGGTCAAACGATGGGAGCTCGTAGTTTTCGCAGGACACAGTCGCCATCGGTTGGAGCTGTTCCTTTTTTTTCTCGATTTTGGCTTTGGCCGGCGGCGGCGCCGTGCCGTCGATGATTTGTGGCGCTGGGCGGATGGGGGCGTCTTCTTCCGGGTTGGGTTTGGCGGGGTCTTCGTCTGCGGTCGATTCGGGCTCGGGCGTCGGTGTTTTTCTGGAAGTCGGGCGCTCGGGTCTGCGGCGGTCGCGGTTAATGCGGGGCGGGTCGATCTGGAGTTCCTGCTGTTCTGGCGGGGCGCTGCGGGCGAGTGCGCGGGCCCGGTATTGGGCGCGAAGCTGGTGGGGCAGGGCCAGGATTTGGCCGAGGATGTCCAGGGGGTGGAGGCCCGTCATTAAAATGAGGCTGATGAAGTAGCACGCGCTGAGCACGACGGCCGCCCCGATTTTACCCAGCGCGGCTTTGAAAATATATTGGCCGATCCATTGGCCGATCCAGCCGCCTTCACCGGCGATGTTGAGGCGGGCGGCGTCGACGAATTTAAAGGCGAAGAGGTGAGCCAGGCAGGCTGCGGAAATGAGGAAACCAATGGCCCAGGCCGAGCGCCGGGTTAATTGCAGGCTGGGCGTGAGCAGCTTTGCGCCGCCGTGTCCGAGGAGCATGGCCGGCAGGAGATAGGCCGCAGCTCCGAAGAAGGAGTAGGAAAGGCAGGCCACGATGGCGCCCAGGGGGCCGATGAAATTGAGCGTGTTTCGATGGGGCGTGCCCAGGGAATGCAGCGGAAACCAGGAGGGCACATCTCTTGGCGTGTAAGAGATGAGCGCCAGGAAATGGACTGTGCCCAGGCAGAGAAGGGCGAGCCCGATGGCTTCATGAAAGGTCTGATTGTTGTCCTTAGCGCGGGCCATTAGGCGGGCATAGTAGCCGCATCCCTACTGCTTTCAATACGAAGGCGTTCAGGAGGGGGACTCTTTTTGTGCGCGTCTTCAACGCCGGGGCTGGAGTGGGCGCGGTTTCCCCGGCAAAGTGCGGCCCGATGTCCGCGGTTCTTTTGATTTTCCTCAAGTATCCTGAGCCCGGTAAGGTGAAGACCCGCCTGGCTGCCACGCTCGGCGCAGGGCCCGCCGCCGTGGTGTATTGCCGGCTCGTGGCGGAGGTCTGCGCGCAATTGCCGGAAACGGTCCCGTTGGTGGTGATGTTTGATCCCGTGGAGCGCGAGGCGGAGATCGTCGCGTGGCTGCGTAGTGTGTTGGGCGAGCGGCCCGTGCTTTTTTGGAGTCAGGGCGAGGGTGATCTCGGGGCGCGTTTGAGCCGGGCTTTTGCGCTGGCTTTTGACGCCGGATTTACCCGCGTGGCGGTGATCGGCAGCGATTGCGTGGAGCTCGGGCCGGCGCACTTTGAGGAGACCTGGCGGGCGCTGGAGGCGGGGACGGTGGTGATTGGGCCGAGCGAGGACGGGGGCTATTATCTGTTGGCGCTGTGCGCGCCTTGCGGGGAGCTGTTTGTCGGGATCGAGTGGAGTAGCGGGCGGGTGTTGGCGCAAACCCTAGGCAAAGCTGGCCAGGCGGGCCTGAAAGCGCATTTGCTCGACGCTTTGCCGGATGTGGATCAGGCGGACGATTGGCTCCGGGCCCAAATATATCTCGCCAAGCGCGCCCATTCGCCGCTGTGCTGAAGTCAATCAGGCTCAGTCTTTTAACCAATATTTCTCTTTGATGAACGCACCTATTGTTTTTGAACCGCTGTTTATGGAACGGGTTTGGGGCGGACGCCGCCTGGAAACTCTGTTCGGCAAGCGTTTGCCGGCCAGGTCGCGCATTGGCGAGTCATGGGAAGTGGTGGACCGGGAGGATGCCCAAAGCGTGGTCCACGATGGGCCGTGGCGCGGCCTGACTTTGCATGAGCTTTGGAGCAAGCATCGTGAAACTCTCTTTGGGACTGGCTTGCCGGACACTGCGCGATTTCCGCTGCTCTTTAAATTTTTGGACGCCCAGGAGCGACTCTCCGTGCAGGTGCATCCGCCCGCTGCCGTCGCCGCCCGGCTAGGAGGGGAGCCTAAGACCGAGATGTGGTATCTGCTCGATACGTTGTTGGATGCGGACATTTACGCGGGTCTGCAGCCTGGCGTGACGCGTGCGGATTTTGACGCGGCTCTGGGGCAGGGGCGGGTGGCGGACTTGGTGCATCGCGTGCAGGCGCGGCCTGGCGACGCGATTTTTATTCCCAGCGGCCGGATTCATGCCATCGGCTCGGGAAATCTGGTGTTCGAGGTCCAGCAAAACAGCGATACCACTTACCGGGTTTTTGATTGGAATCGGCTGGGGTTGGACGGGAAGCCGCGCGCTTTGCATGTGCAGGAGTCGCTGGAATCCATTGATTTCCACGACACCGCGCCCCAGGCCGCTGTGCCCGTGGGCGAGGCCTTGGTGGAATGCGATTATTTCAAGGTGGAACGCTGGGTCCTGGACGGGGCGCGGGCGATTCCGGGGCCTGGGTTTTCGGTTTTCACCGTGCTCAGCGGTGAGGTGGAGTGCTGCAGCCGCGTGTTTAAGGGCGGCGACTTTTTTCTCGCGCCGATCCATCTCGCGGACGGGTTTTTACGGCCGGTTCAGCCGGGCGCGAGCGTCTTGCGGACGAGTATCGGCGGGCAGTAGAGTGAGATTAAGCCCGGAATGGAAAATTGAAACAACGCGGGCCCGGAGGCAACTGAGCCGGAAGGCTGCGTAAGTCCGACAGACTCCAAGTGCGTCATCCATTTTTAATCTTTGGGTAAAATCGCTTCAAATCTGCGATCGCCTGACTTTCTCCGAAGATCCCTTGATCCGTTTTACGATTTACTGACAAACACCACGTTCCTCAGCAGGCAGCCGGACGATATATTTCTTGGTCATTCGACACATCCTTGTGTCCGGGCTTACGCATCTAAAATGACGATGGGGAAGTCTAGATCCTGCCATAAAGCGGTGGCGACAACGCATCTACGCCAAAGGCGTTAAGCCCTACAGCCCAGGGTTGCGAGGAACGAGCTACCCTGGGAGCCCTCGAAAGAGAGAATCCAACCCCAACGTGGGTTGCGCCCGGGATCGTCCTTTGGCGGAACCGCGTTGCGGTTCGATCCGCTCTGGTTTAGTCCCCAGGGTAGGCCCGCAGCGGGCCAACGCTGGGCTGGAGGACGTAATCCCGTTGGGATATAGAGGATCAGCGATTACAGACAATTTAGATACGTATGCCCTGCTCCTTGCGTGCCTTCACGTATCGTCGAAATTCTCGGTTTGGCTAACCCCAGTATTTAGCGTCGATCAGGCTTCTAGCTGCGCATGCCGCCGAGGCCGCTGACGGAGGGGAGCCGCTTTTGAGTCTTTGCGCCGTCGATTTTCCAGCCGTTTTCCTCGCGAAGCAGGCTGTAAACGCAGGGGACAACCTCGCCGTCGGGGAGCACGAAAAAGACTTGGACCAGGGCGTGGCGGTGACTGACTTGCACGTCGCCGAACTCCACGTGCTGCGTGCGCCGGACTTCAGGATAATCGGTGCGGGCGCGTTCGGCGAAGGCTTCGATATTAAAAGTTTCCTGCAGGTGCGAGGAGACCTGCTGGTAGGCGCTGGGGTAATCGGCCTTGCGGAAGGCGTTGATTTGGGTCCAAACCACGGAGTAGAGCTCGGTGTTTTGGACCGGCGCGGGCTGGCGCTCAAGGTTGCGAGTCAGGAATGCCGCGCCGATGCAGATGAGCAGCGAACACAGGAGCCAGGCGACCTTGCTTGCGGGACTCATGCGGCGAGGTCGGCTAGGCGTTGCAAAAAGGGGTAGGTGTAAAGGCCTGTGCCGTGGCCGTCGCCCCAGTTGGGCTGGATGGCGTAGCCGCCGATGACTTGGTAGCCGCGGAGCTCAAAGCTCGTGCTCGTGTAGGTGACTTCAGGGCGGTCGATGTTCCCCAAGATATCAGGCTCTCCGCCGCAACCCGCGCAGGGACAGGCCCGGCGTAAGAGTTCGAGCTTGAGAAAGGATTCGGTGCCGTCGCTCCAGGCGATCGCGAGTTCGTCGCCGATATGCTGGATGTTGGTGGGGAGAAGGCGGGTAGGCATTTAGTCTAATGTTGCTGAGTCTGCGCCCGGGCGCCAGCCCTTGCCGCTGCGAGTGCCAAATATGGCGCTGCCGACCCGGACCAAGGTGGCGCCTTCTTCGATGGCGACGGTGAAGTCGCCGCTCATGCCCATGGAAAGATGGCTCATGGGCACCCGGTATTCGTGCTGGAGGGCGTCGCGCAACTCACGCAGCGCCGCAAAATAGCGCCGGGACGATTCGGCTTCCGGGGCCAACGGGGTGATGGTCATGAGGCCGTCGATTTGCAGGCGATCCAATGCTAGCAGGGGTTCGATGTGTTCCCGCACCTGGCTGGGGCTGAAGCCGAACTTGGAGGATTCGCCGGCAATGTTGATCTCCAGCAGCACTCGGGGCCGGAACCCGTCCTCGGCGGCGATGCGCTGGATGTCGCGCGCGAGTTCCATGGAATCCACGCTGTGCAGCAGCTCAAAGCCCAGCCCGAGGGTCTGCCGGATTTTGTTCCGCTGCAGGTGCCCGATAAAATGCCAGCGCGCCCGGGCCGGCAGCAGTGAGATTTTGGCGCGCGCTTCCTGCACCCGGCTTTCGCCAAAAACACTGAGGCCCGCGTCCATGGCTTCCAGGATGTCTTCCGGGGCGTGGGTTTTGGAAATGGCAATGAGCTCGATGTCTTCCGGCGGGCGCCCGGCGCGGGTGGCGGCTTGAAGGATTTGAGTTTGGACCCGGATTAGGCGTTCGGGGAGCGAGCTCGCATTAGTAGGGGGCTTCATCTTTGACAGAGGGATAAGTAGTCCTTATGAGTTTCGCCGCAGGAAATGTATATTGAAACGTTCAAGGTTTTTTGTGATCTCGCTGAGACAGGCAGTTTCTCCAAGGCGGCCGAGCTCAATGCCGTCAGCCAAAGCGCCGTTAGCCAGCAGATCCGCGCCCTTGAAACCCGATACGAGGTGCGCTTGGTCGAACGCGGGCGACGCAACTTTTCGTTGACCCCCGAGGGGATCGCGTTCCTGGCGGCCAGCCGGGAGATTCTCGGGGTGTATAATCATTTGGGGGCGCGCCTGCATGAATTGCGAAATGTGGTGGCCGGGCAACTCCGAATCGCCTCGATCTACAGCATCGGCCTGCACGAACTGCCGCCGCGGCTCAAGGTTTTCAAACAAAACAATCCGGAAATCGAAGTCCGCGTCGAGTATCGGCGTTCCTCCCAGGTCTACGGACTGGTGCTTAGCGGGGAGGCGGATCTGGGGCTGGTGGCGTATCCGGCGAAGCGGGCGGGGTTGCAGGTGGAGCTTTTTGACGAGGATGAGCTGGTGGTGATTTGTCATCCGGAGCATCCGCTGGCGCAGCGGAAACGTTTGGCGCTCAAGGACTTGGATGGTGAGAAATTCATCTCGTTTGAACCCGATCTGCCCACGCGCAAGGTCATCGACCGGCACCTGCGCGAAGAGGCGGTGGAGATCGTGCGCACGATGGAGTTCGACAACATTGAGACCGTTAAGCGCGCGGTGGCGATCGAGAGCGGGGTTTCCATCGTGCCTTCCAGCACGGTGCTGCAGGAGGTGCGGAGCGGGGCCTTGGTCTCGGTGCCTCTGGATACGCCCAGGCTCTGCCGGCCTCTGGGGGTCATTACCAGACGCAATCGCCAACATTCCCCGGCCCAGAAGGCATTCCTGGCGGCGCTTTCCGCCACGCACCCGGCAGGCGCGGCTCCATTTTGACCGCAGATTTTATCCGCAGATTAACGCAGATTTTAAGAGCTGCCTCTGTGGGATGAACGTGGGTTCTTATCTGTGGCGGGAAACGCAGTTCACGGCTCCCGCTCAGTCTTTTAAAATTCTGAGTTCATCTGCGTAAATCTGCGGTTAAATTCCGGATGCATTGCCGTTTCTTAGTCCACTCGTCGAGGCGCTCCCGGTCGGCGCTGATTCTTATTTGGCAGCCTTCCGCCTTTTCTTCCGTGGCTGCTCCGGTTAGCTCAACCCCATGTCAGAACCAGCCATTGGCGTGATCGGCGGTAGCGGCCTCTATCAGTTGGAGTCGTTGAGCGAGATCACAGAGCACCAGATCCAGACCCCGTTCGGATTACCCTCGGACACCATTGTCGGCGGCAAACTCGCGGGCCGACAAATTTACTTTCTGCCGCGGCACGGGCGCGGGCATCGGATCCTGCCGCATGAGCTCAATCATCGGGCGAATATTTACGCGCTGCGGTCGCTGGGCGTGCGCTGGATTATTTGTGTGACGGCAGTGGGCAGCTTGCAGGAGCAGTATGCGCCGCGCGACGTCGTTTTGCCTGCGCAGTTTTATGACCGCACGAGTCGGCGCTGCGATCATACGTTTTTCGGCGAGGGGATTGCCGCCCATATTTCTTTCGCCGAACCGATCAGCATTCCCTTGCGGGAGATCATTTTCGGCTGCGCCCGGGACTTGGGGATCCCGGTGCACAACGGCGGCACTTACGTTAACATGGATGGACCCGCGTTCTCCACCCGGGCCGAGAGCGAGACTAATCGGAAGCTGGGGTTCGACGTGATCGGCATGACCAATTTGGGTGAGGCCAAGCTGGCGCGCGAAGCCGAGATCGCGCTGGCCACCATCGCCATGATCACTGATTACGATTGCTGGAAAGTGGACGAGGCGCCGGTGACGGCGGACGCTGTGATCGCGCATCTCATGGCCAATGCCGAGACTGCCAAGCGTTTGCTCCTGGAGGTGATCCCGAAAATTCCGCGGGTGGCGGATTGGACTGATCACAGGGCGCTGGACAGCGCATTGGTAACGAGCCGGGCGCTGTGGCCGAGTGAAACGACGGAGCGGTTGCGGCCGATTCTCGGGCGCTTCGTTTAACCCGAAGCATCTTCGTCCTTCATAGTTCCGCACCTTGCAGGAAAGCCGGTGCACGGCTCAACCCCCTTCAATCGCTGTGCTCTCGGTGTTCTCTGCTGTTTTCATCTCCGGGCTTGGGTTTAAAAAGCCCTGCGCAGGGAAGCTTCGGTTGTCGGGGCCCTGAAATTGAGTTAACCAAGCCCGTTCCCATCTGCCGCTCCTATCCCATCTTCGTGATTTATCTTATGCACCGAGCTTCACTTATCGCATTTCTTGCACTGCCTCTGGCTGCGTGTCTGTCGCAGTCGACGCCAGCGGCGGCAACGCCATCCGCGCCCACCGCAGGAGCCTCGGCAGCAGTCACGCCTGCGGCCTCAGTCACGCCGGCTGCGACCCACGTCACTTACAGTCAGTGTCACGTCGAGGGCTCTTATGTGGCCATGACTTTTGACGATGGTCCCAGCGCCGAGAACACCCCGCGGTTGTTGGATTTGCTCAAAAAGCGCAACGTCAAGGCGACTTTCTTCGTGGTAGGCAAATGTGCGGCGGAATACCCAGACATCATGAAACGGATTGCGGCTGAGGGTCATGAGATCGCTAATCATTCCTGGTCGCATCCGCTGCTCAGCAAGATGGGCGAGGGTGCGGTCACTGAGGAGATTCAGCGCACGCATGACGTGATTATGCAAACCACCGGCGTGGCGCCCAAGGTGATGAGGCCGCCTTATGGTGGGTTTAGCGCCAATCAACGGGCCTGGGCCAATAAGAAGTGGGGTTATAAAATCATTCTCTGGGACGTGGATCCCTTGGATTGGAAGGTGCGCAATGCCGCGCACGTCGAAAGCGAGATCCTTAAGGCCACGGTCCCGGGCTCGATCATTCTTTCCCACGACATCCACAAGACCACGGTCGATGCTATGCCGGCGACTTTGGATGCGCTTGCCGCCAAAGGCTTTAAGTTCGTGACGGTGTCGGATTTGCTGGCCATGGATCGGCCAGTAGCCGCGAAACCCAAGGCCTCGCCGCCCGTCGCCGCGCCGGCTGTGGCGCCGACGTCTTCTCCCTCGGTGCCGCCTGCTCCGATTGCTCCGGCAGGCACTCCAAAATAGGGCGGCCCGGTTTGTTTATCGTTCCCGCCTGATCCCCACCGCCACATAGGCGGTGTCGGGTAAAATGTATTTCCGCAATTCCACGCTCACTGCTTTGACTCCGGGAAAGGCGAGGCTGGCCGTGGCGATCTCTTCGGCCAGGGTCTCGATGAGCTTGCGGGGCCGGTCGCGGGCGAGCTTTTGCAGGGTGCGGGCCACGACGAAGTAGTCCACGGTGTTTTCGATGGAGTCGTTGAGCGCCCTGGTGTCGATCTCCAGGGTGAGGTTGAGGGTCAGGCGCTGTGGATGCAGCCGTTCTTCGTCCGGCACGCCGATCCGGGTGGAGAGTTCCAGTTCAGCGAGGCGGATGAAGTCGGGCATAATGGGGAGGGCTGTGAAGGACGGAATGGACGGAATGGACCCAGTGGACGCAGTGGACACAGTGGACGCAGTGGACGTGCAGTGGGCTGGGACTCTATTTCCGGACCCTATTTCCCAATGTCTTTCTCTGCGACTCTGCGCCTCCGCGTTATCCCAGGCGGAACCGGACTTCGCGGACGGTGCGGGGGCCGAACCGGGCTTTTAGTTTTTCGAGGATCTGAGGTTTCCAGACGCGATCGAGCTCGTAACGCACCGTGGGCTGGAGCACTTGCACGTAGAGCACGCCGTCCTTGAGCCGTTGAGGCGAGGAATGTGAGGAAATAAACTCGCCGACGATCTCCGCCCAAGCTTGCAGGACTTCATCCTCGCGCAAGCGATCCTTGAGCCCCAGGCCGGCCATGACTTTGGCCAAAGTCTCCGACACCGGCTTGGCGGTATCCTTGACGAACGGGATTTGGGGCATGCCGCGCCATTCCATGAGGACAAGGGCGCGAAGTCGCTCAGGCTTCATTCGGGCGGGAACGTAAACCGAGAGAGTGCGGGAGAACAGTCCCCAAAAAAAAGCCCGCGCCCCTGAACAGGGCGAGGGCTTTTAAAAAGGGCGATGAGAAGCGGTTTTTGGCTCTGTTCGGGGCTCTTAACGGCCCTAGCTGCCAATGGCTTCGACCGGGCAGCCTTCCATGGCTTCCTTACAAAGATTCTCCTCCTCGGGAGTCTCCGGTTGTTTGAAAACGTAGCTATGACCACCGTCATCGTTACGCGTGAAGTTCGCAGGAGCGGTCTCCCGGCAAAGGTCACAATCGATGCATTGATCGTCGACGTAATACTTCCCAACGACGTTTTCGGGATATTTATTTTCAAGGTCAGCCATCTTATTCAGGAATTTTGAGGCGCCAAAATAGAGGCGAGCCATGGCATTGCAATGACTTTCTAAGGCACCAGGCGGAAGCGGGGGAGGATTGGGAATTATGAAGGATGAATGATGAAGTATGAAAGCA
>JAYTYG010000188.1:0-5682 GCA_043742585.1 Spartobacteria bacterium | reverse complement strand
TCCCGTGAAGTTGCTGCAAACCATTCGTGGAGTCGGCTATATGCTCACTGGAACAATATGAGGCATTGGTCGCTCGGCGCGAAGCTCACGGCTTGGTCGGCGTTGGTTGTGGGCTTGGCGCTCACGATTTGCAGCGTGGGCGCGGTGCTCTTTATTCAAGGCGAACAGGTCGAAGCCCTCGATGATCAACTCCGCAGTGAAGCCCACACTTTCTTTGGCGAAGTCAGCCGCCACGGCGCGGCCATGGATTGGAAGAGCAGTGCAGAAATTAAAGCGATTCTGCCCATCACTCGCACCAAACGTTTTGTGCAAATTCTCGACGGCAATCGCGCCCTGCTATATCAGTCTGGCAACGTCAAATCCATCGCCTTCGGCGCCCCAGTTCCAGGCTCCAGGACCTTGAAGATTGAAGGGCGAACGATCCGGATCGGGGTCTTCCATAAACATGGCTTAACCCTTTGCCTCGGCGCCGGACTCAGTGAGATCGATGCTGATCAAACGCACTTATTAGCCGGGCTATTTATCGGCTTGCCACTCCTGGTGACAATTGTGGCTGGAGGCGGTTGGTGGTTGGCGAAAAAAGCGCTCGCCCCGATTCGCGATATCACTGCCGCCACCGAGCAAATTACCGTGGCCTGTCTTAATCAGCGTTTGCCGATGCTGTGGGCGCGCGACGAAATTGGGCGCCTAACGGATGTGCTCAATGCGATGTTTGACCGTTTGGATTTGAGCTTCCGTCAAGCCATGCGTTTCAGCGCCGATGCGTCGCACGAACTTAAGACCCCGTTGGCGGTCCTGCGCTCGGGGATTGAAGACCTGCTGCAGTCGCCAACGCTTGGCGAGTCCGATCAGCGCGCGGCTTCAGCGTTGCTGGAGCAGACCTGCCATCTTTCTTCGATCACGGCCAGTCTGCTCCTGCTCTCCCGCGCGGATGCCGGTCGCCTGAAGCTCGATCGGACCGAGGTGGATCTCTGCGAAGTCATTGCGGGCTGCGCCGACGATGCCGCGATCCTGGCGGAATCGCGCGGCATCGGGATCGAGACCACACTCCCTGCGCGCCTCTGCGCCTGTGTGGAAGAGGGGCGCTTGATGCAGATCCTCCTCAATCTCTTGGATAACGCTGTGAAATTTAATCGCGACGGCGGACGGGTGACGATTGTCGCCGAGTTGTCTAAGGAGCAGGAGATTGTCATCCGAATCGCCAACACCGGGCCCGGCATCACGCCGGATCAGGCGCCGCTGATCTTCGAACGGTTTTTCCGACTTGATTCTGACTTGGATAAACCAGGGCACGGCCTTGGCTTAAGTCTGGCCCGGGAATTAGCTAGGGCGCACGACGGCGAGTTATCGCTGGAGAGTTCGGACGCGGATTGGACGGTGTTCAAGTTGCGTCTACCGGGGCTGGCGGCGAGGTGATTCTCGCTCGTGCGGTTTGAAAGCTTCAGGAGGATCGGTGGAAAAGCTGAAGGCCGAGCCTTTCGAAAGGCTGATTATTTAACCCGAAAACAGACGATTGAAACAAGGAGGACACGGAGGTAGCTGAGACTGCGTGGGTTAGGATACCAAGTTTCGGACAAAAAGATGCCTTGTAATCGCATCGTAACTCCCTGAAATCCTGCCACTCTTGGGCATTAATTCATTTGAACTTCGGCGTTCGGGTTTAAAGGCCCGCAGCCATTAGCTATATTGCAGCCCCTTTGTTATTCTGCGTCTCCGCGATTCTGCGTTAACTTCGTATTCCATCGGTATTCGGCTCGGCGCATTGGAACGAAATCCGCCATAGTCCACGGTATCTGACTTTCAAATCTCAGCAGCGAATAACCCTTATGATTCTATATCCTGGAGAAAAGATTCACGTCATTCATCGTCAATTGTTTGTAAACGATGCGCGTCGACATAAGCGCCTGACTTATCGCTCTCAAGGGCGCGACTTCCGGATCACGGATGTTAAAGGCAACGTGATCACGAAGATTATTGCCTGAGGCGGGGGCGGCGTCACGTGGCGCTCTTGTTACTCGTGGTGGTGCCCGCAGCGTCGTTCGATATGACTTTCTAACGGGTCTGTTCGGCGCGGATGGCTCACGAGCTGGCTACGAGCTGCCTACGAGCTGCCTACGAGCTGCCTGCAGCAGGGCAGTCACTGCAATTTTCGCAGGCCGGCCATCTCCTGTCGGTGGGCGTCGCCTCTTTGTCGAAAACTGTGCTTGCTGATATCGGCGAGTGGCGACAGCCGACGCCCACCGGATAATTATCCGGCTCAGATATTCACCCAGAGCTCCTTTGCTGGAGCAGGTTTCAGAGAGAAATGCCGGGGAGGGGACTTGAACCCCTAAACCTTGCGGTACCAGATCCTAAGTCTGGCGCGTCTGCCAATTTCGCCACCCCGGCTTCTCTGTAAAACCTCAAATCACTCAGGTTTGTTCCCTCGCCACCTCATCAAATGCTCGACGCCGTTAATTGACGTCTCGTTCAGTTGTTCAGGCTCTTGGGACAAAACGAATGAGGGCGAAGCTTATTGGCGTTCACGATTCGCGCAACCGTAGAATTTAGGGAATTGCGTTCGCAAATTGCAGGCGCCAAACGCTGCGATTACCGTTTTATCACGAATTGATAGATTCGGGTGCGAGAATGCTCGTGATCGATTATGGCACGAGTTGGGTGATGTGGCTTTCGATGACCCTCTTGTCGATCGCGTACCGTGTAAGGCCGGCAGTCTGGTGGATGTCCAATTTATCCATAATCCGTTGGCGATGTTTCTCTACTGTCTTGATGCTGATGGAGAGTTCTCCTGCGATTTGCTTGTTTGCGTAGCCTTCAGCGATGAGTTGAAGCACTTCGGTTTCCCTAGAGGTGAGGATTTGACGCTCTTTTTTCAGGGGGGCTCCGTTAGTAAAACTTTTTAGGGAGCTGTCCCTTATTCGCCGGGCTATCGCGGGGCTGAAAACTGAGTTCCCTTTGGCCGCTTCCCTCACTGCAATTAGGAGCTCGCTGGCGGCTGTTTGTTTCGCCAGGTATCCGGTGGCGCCTGCGTCAATTAGTTGCTCGACGTGCTCCGGATCGCTGTAAGACGAGAGAATGAGAATCTTGGTGCTGGAATGCTCCCTGACAATTTGTCGGGTGGCTTCCAGTCCATTGAGGGATGGCATGGCGATGTCCATAATCACTATGTCTGGTTTTAGTTCCTTTACCAGTTGGATGGCTTCCCTGCCGGTTTGCGCTTCGCCTATGACCGCGATGTTGGCGTCGGTTTCGAGTAGAGCCTTAAGGCCTTGTCGAACAATCATGTGATCTTCTGCCAAGACGACTGTGATGCGATGTGATGATTTATTAGCGTCTTGTTGTCTTTTGTTGTCATGTGACCCTTCGCTAGCCCGCGTCGGCGCTTGGATGCTTTTTGCAACTACGGTTTCAAGTGATTTGTTGTTCATGGATACTCGATTCTGCTAATGGACGACTTCAATGTTTCGGTTTCGTTCTCTAATTCTATGAGGGTTTATTAGGATTCCGTAATGGGGTGCTTTTGGTGGGCGTTTCTCCGGGGCTCGGTTAGGGTTCCATCCTGTTGTTTGTCCCGGTTTCGATGGGGATAATGCACGTAGCTGTGCAGCCGCCGCCCGCAGTGGGACTAAGCTGTATAGTCGCGCCAATCATTCGACTGTGCGATTTCATGATTTGTATCCCGATGCCCGTGCTGTGGTCGTAGCCTTTTGGGAGTCCGCGTCCGTTGTCTTCGACTGTGATTCGGAGGTGTCGACGCATTCGGTGACAGCGAATTCGGATCTGCTTGGCCCGTGCGTATTGGATCGCATTTCTAACCGCCTCCTGCACGATGCGGTAGACATGGATGGTTGTGCGGCTCCCATTGAAGCCCATGTCCGCTTCGCAAAAACATTCAAACTCGCACGGAACCCGATAAAGTTTTGTTGTCCTTGCGGCTAATGCAATTAATGCGTTTGTTAACCCTCGGCTTTCAAGTTCAGCCGGATGGAAGCCTTTGGCGAGGTCTCGGGTTTGGTTAAGCGCTTTGCTGAGGAGTTGCCGGATTTCTGCGACCTCTTGACTGGCGGCGGGGAGATGTTGCTTGATTCTCCTGGTTAGTCCTTCGGTTAGGAATGAAATCGCAACAAGTTGCTGGCCCAGGCCGTCATGGAGCTCTTGGCTGATCCGAGATTGCTCACGTTCCTTGACTTTCAAAATCAGCGTTTCAAGTCGTTTACGTTCCGTGAGGTCTGTTCCAATCGCGATGACTCCGCTCGCTTTGTTGTGCCCATCGACGACTCGGCACGCTTCCCATGCGATATATCGGCGCCGGTGGCTCGCCTCCCATTTTAGGAGGGGAGGGATACCGCAAAGTAGTCGCTCGAAGTTAGCGAGATCCCGCTCTAGCTGGCCGTTCCCTTCAAATAGTTTGAAGTAGTCTTGCCCTAGGGCCTCTTCCTTTGTGATTCCGAAGATGGTCTCCGCCTTGGGATTCCATTCTAAAATTGCACGCTCGGCTGATAGAATGATGACAATATTCGGGGAGACGTTGATCAATGCATCAAGTCGGACTTTGTTGTTAAATACTAGTTCCGTGGAGGCTGGACTCAGGGGTGCCTTGCGGTTAGCCGCTCCAATTTTTGTGGTTTTGACTGGAACCCCTCTGATGCCTCCTAATTGCATCCAGGCTCCCCTCTGCTCGTCGGGTTGGTCTAATGGGTGATCGCCCAATGCCGTGGTTTTGAGTCCGCGCAGTTCATCTGATTGATCCCGGATTGATTCGGGCTGGATCCCAACCATCGTGATCTCACCTCCCTTCCTGTGGATGGCGGTCCGCGCCGCATGCGTTCCGGGCGTCTGGGCGCTTGGCGCTTCTTGCTCACGATAGAATTCTGAATGTCGGTGCCCTATGATTTCTTGCTCGGGGCAGCCCAGAAATTGTGCGGCAGTAGCGGGGATTGACGTAAATCGACCTTCGGCATCGGTTGCCCATTCAAGCAGCGGCTGGTCTGTTGCCGACGAATCCACGCTCGGTGCAATTGCCCGAGCTTCGTGGCCGCTCGGTAATATATGCAATTGCGTCAATAATTGAGGCCTGCCGCTTGTACGTCGTATTTGGACGCTTTCGATCCTCACGTTGACTTGGCCGCATCTGCAAATAATCGAGGCCGGTGCCTTCTGCCGCTTCTCTGCCGGTGCCAGGGCGTGCCGAATGTGGTTCCTGATAGCAATTCTCGATGGTTCCGCAGCGCAGGAAATGAGTGAGCTGAGCGCCTCTCGGTGCCCCGATTTTAGTTGGAGCAGCCCCGCCGCGTGCTCGTTGGCTTCTAAAATCAAGCCCCGTCGATCCAATCGCAGTAAGTGCACGTGCGCTTGTTTGACAGACCCATTCAGACTTACTGAGGACGTACCTTCTCTTTCTACTTCGAGCTTACTTACTTCAATACTCCCCATAAAATCTGTTCTGATCTGGCTTTCAACTGAACCGCATTCGCGAGTCGTGCATGGTAACCCTCTGCTGGAACCACCCGTGACTATGTGCGCAGGTCTCGAAATTTGGATACCGGAAGCGAGCCTAAGGGCAGTTTGCACGTAAATATTCGGTGAAGCCCGTCGGAGTTTCAGCCGGTGAGGATGGCGCGGAAGTTTTTCTGGAGCGGGTAGACCAGGATGCTCTTGAGGGGAAGGAGGGTTTGGTGCTGT
>JAYTYG010000187.1:0-2172 GCA_043742585.1 Spartobacteria bacterium | reverse complement strand
GTCTGGAAGCTTCAGACATGGGAGACCGTATTTCAAGACACGGGCGAACGTAAGGCACTGTACGGAACCAGCCCCCCTGGATTCGTTATCTTTACTCCCGAAGGGCGCATGATGGGTCTCCTCACTGCCGAGGGGCGCAAGGCACCGAAAACGGATGCTGATCGCGCCGCTGCTTTTCGCGACATGTTTGCTTACTCCGGTATCTACCGCCTTGAAGAGGGCCGTTGGGTGACCAAGGTTGATGTTTCCTGGAACGAGGCTTGGACAGGAACGGAGCAGGTTCGCTTTTATCTGCTGGAGGGAGACAAACTCACTGTCACCAGTGCATGGGCACCGTCCCTGAATTTCGAGGGGCGTATTGTGCAAGGCATCCTGACCTGGGTAAAAGTCAGATAAGG
Organism: Spartobacteria bacterium; assembly: GCA_043742585.1. Classification (GTDB taxonomy): domain Bacteria; phylum Verrucomicrobiota; class Verrucomicrobiia; order Chthoniobacterales; family Chthoniobacteraceae; genus CAIURC01. Next base: position 1,774 of record JAYTYG010000187.1, on the reverse strand, counting down.
TTTGTGGGAGTTCGGTGGTGAAACTTCGGAATGGGGGACAAGGCAGATGAACCAAATTAAAACACGTCGATCATCTTTTTAAGATCGCAGGTGGTCTCGCAGTGGCCGCTCCGTTTATTGCGAAGTTCCCTCGGGCCTCCGCGGCGGCAAAGCGGTTTGACCCAAGTTTTGGGACGGCTAGTGAGGCGGCGGTTGCGATTCAAGCGGGGGTGATCTCTTCGCGTGAGCTCGTGGAACACATTTTCAGGCGCATTGATAAGCACAACCCCGCTATCAATGCCTTCATCACGCTGGCACAAGAGCAAGCAATTGAACAGGCGAAACTGGCTGATGACGCCCTTGCGAAGGGCACGATCCTTGGTCGATTGCATGGTGTGCCCATTGTCATCAAGGACCTATTCGCTACCGCGGGTATCCGAACGACGTCTGGCTCGAAGCTGTATGAGAGCCACATTCCGAAAGAAGATGCAGTCGCAGTGGCACGTCTTAAGAATGCCGGGGCGATTGTGATTGGGAAGACCAATACCCCCGAGTTCGGTGGCGATCATCAGAGCTTTAATGAAGTCGCGGGGAGAACAAACAATCCTTGGTACCTTGCCCGCACGCCGGGCGGCTCCACGGGAGGTGGCGCCGCGGCGATCGCGAGTGGCTTTGGCTTTCTGGAACTGGGAACCGATTTAGGCGGCTCCATTCGAAACCCCGCTCACTTCTGTGGTGTGTACGGTCATAAACCCACCATTGAACTCGTTCCCCGTGGGGGACTCATCGCCAGTCCGCCCGGTAGCCCGGCGCGAGCCTTCAGCTATTTGCCTGTTGCGGGGCCGCTCGCACGCAGCGCGAAAGATTTGCAACTGGAACTCGAGCTTACAGGCGGACCGGCCACCCCCGAATCGATCGCTTATCGTTGGGCCCTCCCGCCGGCAAGGGGAACGCGGTTAACGGACTACCGAATCGGATACGTGCTGAATGATCCCTTCTGCCCGGTTTCGCCGGAGGTTTCCGAAGTGCTTTCCGCCGCGCTGGAAGAATTGGCCAAGCAGGGCGCACAGCTTGAGGAAGGGTGGCCGACTGGATTTGACCCGCAGAAGATGTTCGATGCCTATTTCAGCCTGCTGCTGAGTCACATTTATGGCCGGGAGGAAGATCGAGATAGGGTCCGGGGACCGCGCAAAGGGGGGACCGACTACTATTCGAAGAAAGTTTTGGAAGCCTCTCCTTCTCAGAGCGAATGGAGGCTGACCGATGCAACGCGACTGGACGCGCGGCGCGTTTGGCAGGAATACTTCCGAACGCATGACGCGTTCCTCATGCCGACAAACTTCGAAGTCGCATTTCCCCATCTCGAACAGCCTTTGATGAAGGATCGAAAGATCGACACTTCGGAAGGTGAACGGGATTATCTTGATGTCCTGCGCTGGATATCAGTGGCTACTCATTCCGGGTGTCCGGCAACAGCAGCGCCAGTGGGAAACACGAAGTCAGGGCTGCCCGTTGGGATCCAGATCATGGGTCCCTTTCTGGAAGACGCAACTCCTATAAATATTGCTGGATTAATAGCGGATCTGGTCGGTGGATTTCGACCCCCACCGAACTTCGCCGCTGATTGAGCGGGGCCGGATTGACTGTTGCGTCAAACTGCATCGCCTTTTGGATCGCTGGCCCGCAAACCTGCCGGTGACGTTATCCCACGTACCGAATATTGAGGCTAGTTTCTCGCGACTAATCTGCGCCGAAGCTTTTGCTCATATAGGAGGGGTAGAGGCCGAAGTGTGAG
>JAYTYG010000186.1:0-5920 GCA_043742585.1 Spartobacteria bacterium | reverse complement strand
CAACTCACTCGCATCGGCCATGTGCAAGCCAATGGTGGGTTCCTCCAATAGATACAACATCGACTTACCCGTGCCCAATGTCCGCAGGCGCGCCGTCTGGGTGCGCCCGAGGCCGCGGGACAATTCGGTCACCAGCTTAAGCCGCTGCGCCTCGCCACCACTCAACGTGGGACTGGGCTGCCCCAGCTTGAGATAACCCAACCCCGTGTCACATAGCAGCGACAACGGCCGATGGATCTTTGGCACCGCCTTGAAAAACTCCGTCGCCTGCTCCAGGGACATGTCCATCACCGCGCCGACGCTTTGTTCATTATATAGAATCTCAAGCGTCGCTGCATTATAGCGACGTCCACCGCAATCATGACAGGGCGTATAGCTAGTCGGCAGAAAATTCATCTCCACCTTGATCACCCCCTGCCCCGCACACGTCTCGCAACGGCCCCCTTCGGAGTTGAATGAAAATCGGCCGGCCAAATATCCACGCATCCGGGACAGCGGCACCTGCGCGTATAGCTTTCGGATTTCATCAAAGACCTTGATATAGGTGGCAGGAGTCGAGCGCGATGTCTTACCGATAGGCGACTGATCCACTTCGTACACCGCTTCCAGATATTCCGCGCCGCGCAGCACCGGCCCATTGGCCAATGGCTTCTTGATTTGTTTAGAGACAGGCGCGGCGGCCGCCGACCGGGGAGCGCGCTTAAGAAACGCCTCGACCGCAGGCTTGAGCACACCGCGCATCAGCGTGCTTTTACCGGAACCGGAAATTCCTGTAATCACGCTCAAGCGCCCGAGCGGCAGGCGGACACTGACATCCTTGAGATTATGCAGGCACGCGCCCTCGAGCTCCAGCCAGTGCTCCACCCCGGCCAGCGGCCGACGCGCACCGCGTGTGGGATGCTTCATGGGCTCACGCAAACACCGGCCCGTCACCGAAAGCGGATGCCGCGTGATCTCGGCCAGCGTGCCCTGCGCCACCACCTCGCCCCCCCGCGAGCCGGCGCCCGGGCCCAGATCAATAATGGTGTCGGCCCGGCGCATCGTCTCCTCATCGTGCTCGACGATCACCAGCGAATTGCCCTTGCGTTTGAGCGCATCCAGCGTGTCCAGCAGCTGCGCGTTATCGCGCGGATGCAGCCCGATCGTGGGCTCATCCAGCACATAGAGAACGCCCCGCAGATTCGATCCCAACTGTGCCGACAGCCGGATCCGCTGGGATTCGCCGCCGCTCAACGTCTTCGCCGAACGCCCCAAAGACAGATAGTCGAGTCCGACCTCGCCCATGAACTTCAGGCGCTGCGCGATCTCAGGCAATATATCCGCAGCGATCACCGCGCTGTTGCCGGTGAACTTTTGTTTTTGGGCCCAAACCAAAGCCTCCCGCGCAGCCATGGAAGTAATGCTATCGATCGCGCAGCCATTGAGCCGCACATGGCGGGCGACCTCATTCAAACGCGCACCGAGACAAGACGGACAGGGCTGCGCCTCGCCCACCTCCAGCGACTCGTGCTGGCGCTCCGCATCCATCTCCAACTCCACGGCCGTTTCGAGTCGCGGATTGACCGAGGCATTCCAGACCTCACCAAACCCATGACATTGCACGCACCAACCGTGAGGCGAATTGAATGAAAACAGCCGTGGATCAAGTTCCTCGAACGAATCGCCGCACCCCGGACAACTCATCTCGGTGCTCAACACCGTCGCGCCCGTGCCAGTCTTGGCGCCCGCATCCAGGATACGGGCCGTGCCTTTACCTATATCAAGGGCGCGATGGAGCAATGTCTGTATAGGCACTTCGCCGCCGCTAACGCCCACCACGACATCGATGCTATGTTCATGGAACCGCTCGAGCTTTTCAAAATGCTTGGCCGACACCCAGCGCCCGTCCACCAGCAACTCGTCGAACCCCTGGCGCAGCGCCCATTTGGCGACATCCGTATGGAACCCTTTGCGGGCCTTGATCAGCGGGGCGAGCACTCGCACCGGGCCTTTGCGCGCCAGGGCTTTCACCTGAGTGCTGATGGCCGCGAGACTTTGCTTTTGCACAGCCACATCGCACTTTGGACAATACTGCGTCCCTAACTTTGCAAAAAGCAGTCGCAAGAAATGATAGACCTCGGTCACTGTCGCCACCGTCGACTTTCCACCGCCGCGGGTGATGCGCTGTTCTATAGCCACGCTCGGCGGCAGCCCCATGATCAAGTCCACCTCAGGCTTTTCCAGCTGATCCACGAATTGCCTAGCGTAAGCTGACATACTGTCAAGAAACCGCCGCTGCCCTTCGGCAAACAATAGATCAAATGCCAGCGTCGATTTCCCCGAGCCGCTTAACCCCGTAATGATCACCATCTGATCGCGCGGTATATTGAGCGTGATGTTCTTTAAGTTATGCTCCCGGGCCCCAAAAATCTGGATCATCCCTGGCAGCGCCACATCGGATTCCGGCAGCGCCACTTCCTCTGCCACCCGCAAAGCCAGCTCCGAAGCCGCTTCGCCGGGAAGCAACCCGTGCAGGCCGCAGCGCCGCAAATACCGACCGGTATGAGACTCGGCCACCTGCGCCACTTCCTCCGGAGTGCCAGCCGCAACGACCAAGCCGCCATGCACGCCCGCCTCGGGGCCGAGATCGATCAAATAATCCGCGCACTTGAGCACCTCCAAATTATGTTCAATGACCAGCAAACTATGGCCCTGGCTGACGATGCGCTCGAATGCCTTGAGCAATAAAGCCACGTCATCGAAATGCAGGCCCGTGGTGGGTTCATCAAATATCAGCAGCGTATGCCGTTCGCCATGGCGCATGAGACGCTCGACGAGTTTGAGCCGTTGAGATTCACCGCCGGACAACACATTGAGCGGCTGGCCCAGAGTTAGATAACCCAACCCAACTTCTTCGAGAACCCGCAACGGCTCGACAATCTTGCGCGCCTTGAGCTTCTCGAAAAAGCGGATCGCCTCACTCACAGTCATCGTCAACACCTCGTGAATCGATTTGGCGGTGCTCCCGGCCTCAAAGCCATCGCGCAGCACAATCTCCAGTAACTCGGCTTGATACCGTTTGCCGTCGCACTCCGGGCAACGCACAAAGACATCGCTCAAAAACTGCATCTCAATCTTCTCAAACCCGCTTCCCGAACAGCGTTCACAACGGCCCGTGCCTGTATTGAACGAGAACGCACTGGAAGTAAGACCTCGCGCCAGAGCGTCGGGCGTTTTGGCAAACAGTTCCCGGATATAGTCAAATACGCCGAGGTAAACTGCGGGGCTCGAGCGCGGGCTGCGCGAGAGCGGCGACTGATCCACCATGATCACCTGCTGCACGAGTTCCGCGCCGTCCAGGCCCAGACAGGCGCCCAGGGGCTCCTCGCTCACCACGCCTTTTGCGGCCTGCAGATTTTCAAAAAGCACCTGGTGCACCAACGTGCTTTTGCCTGACCCCGATACCCCGCTGAGACAGGCAAATACGCCCAGAGGAAATCTCACATCTATATCGCGCAGGTTATGTTCGCTCGCGCCTTTGACTGTAATAAACCCCCGGGGTTTGCGCCGTTTCGCAGGCACAGGAATCGACTTGCGACCGCTCAAATAATCGGCCGTCAACGACTTCGGATACGCCGGAATCTGAGGCGCTCCGCCGCTCTTTTTCCCGCGTGGCCCCTCGCATTGCAGTAACGTATCTAACCGCCCGCTAAAGACTAACTCGCCACCCGATTCACCGCGCCCAGGGCCGATTTCTATCACGTTGTCTGCCGCCCGAATCACCGCTTCCTCATGCTCCACAACTAACAGCGTATTGCCTTTATCCCGCAACCCCTGCATGATCCGGATCAACCGACAAGTATCCCGCGGATGCAGGCCCACGCTGGGTTCATCGAGCACAAAGAGCGTGTTCACCAAGGACGCACCGAGACAGGTCGTGAGATTAACGCGTTCGATTTCGCCGCCGCTCAAGGTGCGGGTGGGTCGATCCAAGCTGAGATAGTCGAGCCCGACTTCCAATAGATAATTTAATCGCGAACGCACCTCACCCAGTAACAGCTCGGTCGTGGAATCCCGCTTGCCGCCATCTAACTCGGCCCGAGTCACCAGTGCATACAAATCTTGAATCGAGAGTCCCAGTAACTCGGGCAATGTCTTACCGGAGAACCGGAAATTAAGCGTAGCTGGCTGACAGCGGCCGCCCCTGCAATCCGGGCACTGGATATAGCTCCGATAGCGGCTGAGCAGGACGCGTACATGCATCTTGTAAGCCTTGGTTTCGAGCCAATCGAAAAAGCCTTTTACTCCATACCACAGACCCGAGCTCCAAAGCTCTTCGCCGGAAGTGCCCGGGCTTTCGCCGAACATCACCCAGTCCTGATCAGCCTTTGGCAGGTCTTCAAAGGGGATCTTAAGATTGAGCCTGCGGCCGGCGGCCGCCTTGACGAGATCGCGCTGACACTCCGCGCCGTTCTCGGTCTGGAACGGTTTTATCGCGCCGTTGGCCAGGCTCAAACTGCGGTCAGGAATCGCCCGCTCAAGATCAATAGTGATCGTCCGCCCAAAACCGCGACAGGTCGGACACGCGCCCTGCGGATGATTGAAACTAAATAACCCCGCAGCAGGCGGCGCTATATCCACGTCGCAATGCGCGCAATGCCAGCCCGTGGAAAACGGCAAAGCTGAGCCCTGCCCCACAATTGACAACTGACCCTTTCCAAACCGCAGCCCAGTTTCCACGGCCTCGCTAAGCCGCGACCGGTTCCCCTCATTCACCAGCACCCGATCCTGAATCACCTGCACCACGGCTGGCAGCCGAGGCGGCGCCTCATCGGTGCGCACCACCTGCCCCTCGATTAGCACCCGCAGATAGCCTTGCTGCTGGAGAAAGCCGAAAAATTCCGTGCCATCGGTTTTGGCAGGGACAGGGACGCCGAAGGTCACCATTACAGTCTGGCCGCGCAGAGCCGGGCGCCCGGCTGTATCGGCAAAAAGAGCATCGACGATGGAGCGCGCGGTTTCGGGCTTTAGCTCGCGCTGACAGGCCGGACAAAATGCCTGTACGACCCGGGGCAGCAGGAGCTTTAGATAATCATTGATCTCGGTGATCGTGCCCACCGTCGACCGGGTCGTCTTGACCGGGTTAGCCTGTTCGATGGCGATGGCCGGGGGGATCCCGCGGATCTCATCGACCTTGGGTTTATCCATCCGCTCCAAGAATTGGCGGGTATAAGGCGAAAACGTTTCGACATAGCGCCGCTGGCCTTCCGCATAAATGGTATCGAAAGCCAGGCTCGATTTACCGCTACCGCTCGGCCCGGTGATGACATTGAGTTTGCCGATAGGCACATCGAGATCCAACCCCTTGAGGTTATTCTGTCGGGCACCGCGAATCTGTATGACTCCGGCATCGGCTACAATGGATAGTGGCGGCTTTTTCAAATGGGTAATGAGCTTCGTCTGAGGCCTAGCGTTTTGCAAATGCTCGTCGCAAGGCCCAGCGCGCCCCGCCATTCATACGCAGGCCAAGCGAGGACGGTTGCATCCAGCGAGGACGGTTGCGTCCAGCGAGGGCGGTTGCGTCCAGCGAAGGCGGTTGCGTCCAGCGAGGGCGGTTGCGTCCAGCGAGGGCGGTTGCGTCCAGCGAGGACGGTTGCGTCCAGCGAGGGCGGTTGCGTCCAGCGAGGGCGGTTAAATCGAAGGGCGCCGCTAAAGCAGCGGTCATCTTGAGCGGAGGGCGAGCACCGCGAGGCCGGAGTCGAAAGACCCCGTGGAACCTCAGTTTGGCCCAGACTGAACAAAACCCAAGAGAACCGGCACCCCCGTCATCATTTGCAGACGGGGTCCTTCGACTGCGCACCCTCGTGGAACTCGGGCGCTACGCTCAGGATGACCACGTGCTTTCGCCTAACAACTGCGTTAGCGTGGCTTTGCGACCGCC